>CAZDYT010000892.1:828-1940 GCA_964509395.1 uncultured bacterium | reverse complement strand
GGCGCCCCACGGCGCGGAGCGCACCGCGACACGCCGCGGGAGGTCCCTTGCCCGGCGCCACGGGTTGTCCACCACGCGCGCGTGCGGGAGCGAGCACCGTGGGGCGGTTCGCCGCGGCAGGCCCCGCGGACCGGCTGCTCAAGGAGCCAGATTATTTGAGTGTCGAACCACACGGCGGCTCGACAGGCCGAAGGCAAACCCCGACAGACCCAGCAGTGAGGTCAGGCTTGGCTCAGCCAGCCGCGGATCGCCAGGCTAAGGTCCTCAACGCAACACTCACCACCGCGGTCAGAGCGAGGCCCGCGTAGAAGGCCAAGCGAATCCCCTGCCACGGGCTACTGCCTTGCCAACCCAGTAGAAAGACGCCAAGTGCCGGAAGTAAGCTCGACCCGGCACCGAGCACCAGCACTCTGGCGAAGTATTGCCAGAAGGTCAACGGCTGCCTCGCGCTCTGGGAAGCACACGTCGCCCGGGGATCCGGAAACCACCCCGGTCATGTCGTGCCGCCCGACCGGGGCTCCACGTCGTCACGGATTCTAGCATCCGGGCGGGCGAGTTCCTTCCAGGCCTCCGGTGCCGGTTCGCCGGCCCCGTCCGGTATAATGGCGAGCCATGGGGGTGTTCACCGTCGACGTGCGCATCGCGAGGCCGGGCGCGAGGCCGCGCTGGCTAACGCTTCGCCGGGTCATGGTGGACACCGGCGCGGAGATGACGTGGTTGCCCGGGGCGGAACTCCGCGCGGGCGGCATCGAGATCTTCAAGCGCGACCAGCTCTTCATCCTGGCCAACGGCCAGTACGTGACCCGACACGTGGGCACGGCCCTCATCCTGTGCGGCGAGTTCAAGACCGTGGACGAGGTCGTGTTCGCCCAGCCGGGGGATCTGTCCCTGCTGGGTGCGCGGACCCTCGAAGGATTCAACGCCGTCGTCGACTCCCGGAAGAAGAAGCTCGTGGCCGCCGGTCCGATCCCGGCTGCGGAAGCCGGATCGCGCCGGGACTATCACCCGAGGGCAAGGGTGAGACTGCCCCGCTGATCCGCGCTGACCTCGGGCTCACGCGGCAGGAAGCCGGCTCCTCCACCTCCGCCTCCTCCCCCGTGCACCCCTCGTTG
>CAZDYT010000892.1:0-818 GCA_964509395.1 uncultured bacterium | reverse complement strand
ATCGGCGGGATGGGGCGGGTCCGCCGCTGCATCCCGCGGCACCGAGAGGAGGGAGAGCCATGGGAGAGCGTGTGAACCGATGGGTCCGCGTGCTGGCGCCGATCGCCGGGTGGGTCGTGCTCCTGGCCGCCATGCCCGCGGAGGCCCAAGTCAAGATCCGCTTCCAGACCTGGCACTGGAACGAGACTCCCTGGGTCAAGTCCCTGGAGGAGTTTCAGCAGACCTTCAACGCGGCCAACCCCGGGATCCAGGTCGTCCGGGATGACAGCCGCTATGCCGACAAGGAAGCCGTGTTCATCACCCAGTCCCAGGCCAAGGCCGCGGCGGACATCCCGCACTTCAGCTACCGGGCGATCCGCCACCTCGCCGACCGGGGCTTCCTCCTGGACCTGACGCCCTTCGTCGACAAGGAAGGCGGGGCGTCCTTCCTGGCCCAGTGGGACCCGGCCGCCCTGGAGATGTGCAAGTACCAGGGCAAGCTCTACTGCCTGCCGGATGACCTGAACCCGCTCGTCCTGATGTACAACACCGTCCACTTCAGGGAGGCGGGGCTGGACCCGGCGAGGCCGCCCACGACCTGGGCCGAGTTCCTCGACTACGCCAAGAAGCTGACCCGCGATACCGACGGGGACGGCAAGATCGACCGTTGGGGCGTTGGGGTCATCGGCGCCCGTCAGGAGGGGCTGTTCATGCGCTTCAACCCCTGGCTCTGGGGCGCGGGCGGTGACTACCTGACCCCGGATGCCAAGCGGTCGGCCCTGGACACCGCCGAGGCGCTCGAAGGCTTCCGGTGGTACGTCGAACTCTTCACCAAGCAC
>CAZDYT010000891.1:0-1942 GCA_964509395.1 uncultured bacterium | reverse complement strand
GTGCTGGCCCTGAACCAGCGGAGCCTGGCTGGCGTCTTCCGGGCGCTCCTCCTCATCGGCGGTGCCCTCGGGGGCGAGGGGAAGGCGCGAAGCCTCATCGCCGACATACAGGACGAGATCCGACAGATCCGCGAGTTCTCGAGCATCTGGCCGGACCGTCCGCGCGTTTACTTCGAGGAATGGGACGAGCCCCCGATCGCCGGGATCCGCTGGGTCTCCGAGCTGATCGAGATCGCCGGAGGGCGAGACATCTTTCCGGAGCTTCGCGAGCGGCACGATGCGCAGGCCCGGGTGGTGGAACCGGCCGAGGTCGTGCGGCGAAACCCCCAGATCATCGTGGCCTCCTGGTGCGGCAAGCGGGTAGACCTGGACGCCATCCGGCGGCGGTCGGGCTGGGAGTCGATCGAGGCCGTCCGCGAGGGCCGGCTCTATGCCGTTCCCCCCGCCGATGTCCTGGTCCCGGGCCCCTCACTCCTCCACGGCCTCCGGACCCTCCACGACATCATCCAGGCCTGGGTGGCGGGAGAGCCCTACACCCTTCTGACCGCCGAATGAAGATTCAAGGGCCACATCATGGTCCTGGTCGTAACTAATTGAAATAGCGCTCGTGACTCCCAATCAGTCTGGGCTTAGGCTCGTATGGTAGCATGGTAGTGACCCGTCCGACTTGACAGTCACCAGCCCCAGGAGACCCCGATGGCGCCAAGCCGCGACCTCCCTGCTCCCGAGCGGTTCTTCGCCGACCGGTACGGCCTGACGGCGGGCCGGCTCGAGCGCCTCCTCGGCTCGGCTGCCGGGGGCCGCGTCGACTACGCTGACGTCTTCATCGAGCACCAGGTGGGCGAGGAGCTGCTCCTCGAGGACGGGGTGGTCAAGAAGGCCTCGCGGAGCATCAGCCAGGGGGCAGGCGTGCGGGCCCAGGCGGGGGTCCGAACCGGCTACGCCTACACGGACGACCTCGGCTTTCAGCACCTTGAGCTGGCCGCCCGACAGGCTCAGGCCATCGCGGACCGCGGCGGCGACTCCGCCGTCGTCCCGGTGCAAGGGGAGCGGCGGCCGCACGACCTCTACAGTCTGGCCGAGCCGCCGGTCGACGCCGCCCTCGAGCGCAAGGTGGATCTGCTGCGCCGGATCGATGCGCTGGGCCGCGCCTACGCCCCCCGGGTGCGGCAGGTCATCACCAGCCTGTGGAGCGAGGAGCAAGTCATCCTGATCGCGACCTCCAGGGGTTTTCAGATCGGGGACGTCCGGCCGCTCACCCGCCTCAACGTGACCGTGGTGGTCGAGGAGAACGGGCGCCGCGAGATCGGGGCGTTCGGCGGCGGGGGGCGGGTGGGCTTCGACTTCTTCCTCGAGTCGGAACGCTGGGCCCTCTATACGCGGGAAGCGGCGCGGCAGGCCGTTTTGAAGCTCAGGGCCCTCAATGCCCCGGCCGGCACGATGACGGTGGTGCTGGGGCCGGGATGGCCGGGGATCTTGCTCCACGAGGCGGTCGGGCACGGTCTCGAGGGCGACTTCAATCGGAAGGGCGTCTCGGCCTTCACGGAACGGATCGGGCAGAAGGTCGCCTCGGACCTGGTGACCGTCGTGGACGACGGAACCCTTCCGAACCGGCGCGGCTCCCTGAACGTCGACGACGAGGGGACGCCGACGGGGCGGGCTCTCCTGATCGAGAACGGGGTCTTGCGGGGCTACATGCAGGACCGCCTGAACGCCCGGCTCCTCGGGATGCCCTTGACCGGGAACGGGCGGCGCGAGTCGTTTCAGCATCCGCCGATGCCGCGGATGACGAACACGTTCATGCTGGCCGGCCAGGACGACCCGGAAGAGATCATCCGTTCGGTGTCGCGGGGGCTCTTCGCCGTCGCGTTCGGCGGCGGCCAGGTAGACATCACCAACGGCAAGTTCGTCTTCTCGGCGAGCGAGGCCTACCTGATCGAGG
>CAZDYT010000890.1:0-1946 GCA_964509395.1 uncultured bacterium | reverse complement strand
TCCCGTCTTCGCCTTCATCCCCGAGCTGACGCTGCTCATGGGGACGGGGGTCTACCGCATCCCGAACGTCGATCTGCGGGCGACCTGCGTCTTCACCAACACGACGCCCGTCGCCGCCTATCGCGGCGCGGGGCGCCCCGAGGCGGCATACTACGTGGAGCGCCTCACGGACCTCGTCGCCGCCGAGCTGGGCCGGCCTCCCGAAGAGGTGCGGCGGCGGAACTTCATCCCGCCCGACGCCTTCCCCTGCACGACCCCGACGGGACAGAAGTACGACAGCGGCGAGTACGACCGAGCTCTGACCAGGGTCCTCGACATCGCCCGCTACGGGGCATTGCGCGCCGAGCAGCGGGACCGGCTGGCCCGCGGCGACCGGAAGCTCCTCGGGATCGGGATGTCCTGCTACGTCGAGATGTGCGGCTTCGGGCCCTTCGAGAGCGCGATCGTCCGGGTCGAGCCGAGCGGCACGGTGACGGCGTTCACGGGCACCTCGGCGCACGGCCAGGGGCACGAGACGACCTTCGCCCAGATCATCGCCGACCAGCTCGGGGTGGACTTCGACCAGATCGTGGTGCGCCACGGCGACACCGCCACCACGCCGATGGGCTACGGCACCGGCGGGAGCCGGAGCCTCGCCGTGGGGGGTTCCGCCGTCCTGCGGGCGGCCGGCACGGTGCAGGAGCAGGCGCGCCGCGTGGCGGCTCAGATGCTCGAAGCGGCGGCCGAGGACGTCGTGCTGGCGGACGGGCGCTATCAGGTCAAGGGGGTGCCGGCGCGGAGCCTCACCCTCGCGCAGATCGCCGCGCGGGCCCACAGCGCCGACCTCCCCGACGGCCTCGACTCGGGCCTCGAGGCCACCGACTTCTTCCGCCCGGCCCAGCTCCTCTATCCCTTCGGCGCCCACGTCGCCGTGGTGGAAGTGGATCGGGAGACCGGCGTGGTGACGGTGCGCGACTTCTTCTCGGTCGACGACTGCGGCCCGCGCGTGAGCCCCATGCTCGTGACGGGGCAGGTGCACGGCGGCCTGGCGCAAGGGATCGCGCAGGCGCTCTTCGAGGAGGTGGTCTACGACGCGGGCGGCCAGCTCCTGACGGGGTCGCTCATGGACTACGCCCTGCCCCGCGCCGACACCCTGCCGTCGTTCGTGACCGGGGAGACCGTCACGCCGACCCCGTTCAACCCCCTGGGGGCGAAGGGCATCGGCGAGGCGGCGACCATCGGTTCGACCCCGGCGGTCGTCAACGCGGTGGTGGACGCGCTCCGGCCCTTCGGCGTGCGCCACCTGGACATGCCGCTCCGCCCGGAGCGCCTCTGGCGGGCGCTCACCGGGAGCCAGGCCACACCGGACCGCCCATAGCTGGCGCCGGCGGCGCGCGTGGGCGAAGATGGAGCCGATGGCGGAGCGCGGCTTCATCCTCACGCCGACCTACCGGATCGTCGCCCGGCGTCCGGAGGTCCACCTCTACGCCGTCCTCGAGAACGGCGAGCCGGCGCTGGTCATCGACGATCGGTTCGCGCCCTACTTCTTCGTCCGCGCGGCCGAGGCGGACGCCCTCCGGCGCCTCGCGCCCGAGGTCCGCGTCCTCCCGACCGACCTCGTCACCTTCGCCGGCGAGCCGGCGGCCCGCGTCGAGGTCGCCCGGCCGAGTGACGTGCCGCCGCTCCGGGCGCGGCTCGCCGAGCCCGGCGTCGAGTGCCTCGAGGCGGACCTCCGCTTCGCGTACCGCTACCTGATCGACCGCGGCATCCGCGGGGCCTTCGCCGTGGCGGGGGCGTTCGAGCGCCGCCCCGGCGTCGGCCGCGTCTATCGCAACCCCGAGCTCCAGCCCGCGGCCTTCACGCCCCGCCTCCGGGTGCTCGCCTTCGACGTCGAGACCAGCTTCGACGGCCGGCAGCTCTACTCCATTGCCATGGCGGGCGCGGGCGGCGAGCGGGTCCTCCTCGTC
>CAZDYT010000889.1:0-1959 GCA_964509395.1 uncultured bacterium | reverse complement strand
GGAGGGGGGCAGAGCCCCCCTCCGAGGCTAATTCCAGAGGTAGCCGCGCGGGTCCATCGGCTGCCCCTTCACGATGATCCCGTAGTGGAGGTGGGGGCCGGAGCTCTTCCCGGTATTTCCCGTCAGGGCGATCTGCTGGCCGCGCTCGACTTTCTGCCCTGGGACCACCTGGATCTTCTGGAGGTGACCGAAGAGCGTCTTGATCTCGTGGCCGTGGTCGAGTATCACGGCGTTCCCGTAGTCCGGGGCCGCGCCCGCGAAGACCACGATGCCGGGGGCCGGGGCCTTCACCGGGGTCCCGGTGTCCGCGGCGATGTCGATCCCACTGTGGAATTCCGGGGCACCGGACCAGGGGGAGATGCGCCGCCCGAACTCGGAGTTGACCGCCCCCCGAACGGGCCACCGGGAAGGGAGCGCCGCCATGACCTTTCCGGCGCGCGCCATGAGCCGCTCCAAGGCCCGGAGCTTCTGCCCCTCCTCGTTCACCTTGGCAGCCAGGCGCTCGACCAGCGTGGCGACGCGCGCGGCCCCGGCCTCCGGCTCCGGGGGGACGGTGGGGCCGCTGCCGCCGACCCCGCGCTTCTCGCCGGCCCCCGGCCCCTCCGGTCCCAGCGGCTCCCAGATCCGGGCGTGGAGACCCTGCCAGCTGGCGACCTCCGTCTGGATCTCGGCGATCTGGTGGTCCAGCGTGTCGAGGAGCCGGCGCTGTTCCTCGGTGAGCCCGCGGAGCGCCGCCATCTCGCCCCGCTGCCGGCTCAGCGAGAGGTAATCGCCCCAGATGGCTGCGAGCGTGGACGCCACGAGGGCGAGGAGCGCCAGCGCGCCGTAGGCGAGCGCGCGCGGCAGATTCAGGCGAAAGATCCGCCTGCCGTCGCCGAAGACGATCAGGAGGTTGAAGTGCCTCGACCGGCCGGCCACGACCTCATCGCTTCAGCGACACGATCGAAGCGGGCACCTCCCGACTCGGCGCGGCCTCGACCGGTCGCTGCTTGGTCATACGGCAGTGTCCTTCGAAGAGCACGCCTTCTTCGATGATCACGACCGGAGCCTCGACGTCGCCGAAGACCCGGGCGCTCTTTTTCATCTCCAGCCGCTCGGTCGCCAGAAGGCCTCCGACCACCTCCCCGCTGATGACGACGACACCCGCCCGGATGGTGGCATTGATGACCCCTTTTTCGCCGATGATGAGGGTGTCCGTGGAGATGATCTCGCCCTTGAACCTCCCGTTCACGAGCGCGGTGCCACTGAAGGTGTACTTGCCCTCGACCTCGGAGCCTTCGTCGATGAAGGCCGTGAGGCCGCTGACTCTGGCTGGGGACTTGCGGCTCCGGTTCCACCGCAGCATGGGTTGGGTCCCGTGCTGGAGGGGTTAGTCGGCCCTCTTGTACTGACCGAGCCGCTTTTCCTCGACCAGGTAGACCTGGCGCTGCCCCTTCTCGCTGGGGTGCTCTTCGATCTTGGTCACGTTGCCGTTGAAGAAGCCGCCCTTGGAGATGACCAGCGAGTCGGTGTGGATGTTGCCGCTCACGCGGCCCGTGGCCGTGATCTCCACGTTGCCGCTCGCCACCATGTTGCCCTCATACTGGCCCATGATGATGGCGTCCACCGTCTGGACGTTGGCGTTGACAGCGCCCTTTTGGCCGATGACCAGCTTCCCGCCGACGTTGAGCTCCCCACCGACCTCGCACTCGATCTGAATCGAGTCGGCGATCTCGAACTTGCCCTCCATCTTGGCGTGTTCCCCGACGATGGTGAGGAGCGTTATCGGACCGGCGGAGTGGCCGGTGTCCGGCGCTTGCGGAGCGGGCTTGTCCGGGGCCTTGCGTCCGAGCATCGAAGCCTCCTCCTCTTCGTGCGTGTGGGAGTGACCGGGAACCCTCCAGCGGGTGCCTGCGGTCGGCGCGGGTTCACCTTACTACCACGGAGCCCCCGCAGCTGTCAACATCAAATGCAAGTGAT
>CAZDYT010000888.1:0-1960 GCA_964509395.1 uncultured bacterium | reverse complement strand
GGCTCTGGGTCGTCGTCTCGGTGCTCTTCGTGCTCTTCCCGATCTACCTCCTGTTCATGGTCTCGGTGGCGCCCGGCGGCGCCGTCTTCGGCGAGCGGCCCGCCCTCTGGGTGACCGAGCCGACGCTCCGCTTCTGGCGGCGGGTCATCGAGCGCGGCGACCTGTGGGCGCCCTTGGTGAAGAGCGTCACGGTCGCGAGCGTCACGACCCTGGCGGCGATCGTCATCGCCTCGTCGGCGGCGTACGTCATCTCGCGCCTGCCGGTCGGCCTCCGCTACGCTCTCGTGGTCGGGCTCCTCGTGACGCGGATGTTCCCCGAGTTCGCGGTCGGGGTTTCGGTGGCGACGCGCTTCGCGCGGCTCGGGCTCGTCGACGACTACCTGGGCCTCGTCCTCGCGCACCTCATCCGATCCTCGTGGGAACGTTCGAAGGCATCCCGCGGAACCTCGAGGAGGCCGCATCCGTCGATGGGGCCTCGAGGCTCGGAACCTTGGGCCGGGTCGTCTTCCCCGCCGCCGCGCCGGGGATCGCGGTCGCGGCCCTGTTTGTCTGGCTTTACTCCTGGAACGAGTTCCTGTACGCGCGGCTCCTGACCACGAGTCAGAACACCCTCCCGCTCCAGGTGTTCCAGGCGATCGACCGCGGAGCGAAGCAGCAGATGGCGGCGGTGGCAGCAGTGCTCGTGCTGCCCATCCTGCTGGTCGTGTCCATCTTGCAGCGCTACCTCCGCCCAGGGACGCTCGCCGGGGCGGTCAAAGGATGAGGCGAAGCCGGGTCGGCGCGGCGTGGGTCCTCGGGCTGGCAGCCGTCGTGGCCTCGGCCTGTCAGCGCGAGGCCGAGCCGCCGCGGGGCCCGCTGGCGGGAACGGCGCTCACGGTGAGCCTTTCCCTGGCCGAGGAGGAGCAGGGCGCTATCGGGGCACTCCTCCAGCGCTTCGAGCGCGAGACCGGGGCGAGGGCGACCCTCGTCTCGGTCACGGCCGAGGCCCTGCCGGAGAAGCTCAAGGTTGACGTGGCGGCTGGCCGGCCGACCATCGACCTCTTCGCGCAAGACAACCTGGTCCTGCGAGTCCTCGTGGACGCGGGGCTGGTCGAGGATCTCTCGGACGTCGGTATCCCGGACGGCGTCCACGCGTCGATGATCCCACCCCGCTTCAACGGCAAGCAGTACTTCCTTCCCTTCCGGCCGAACGTCCGGGTCACGTACGTCAATCGGGCTCGCCTCCGACAGGCTGGGGTCGCGCCGCCGACGACCGTCGAGGAGCTGCGGGCGGTCGCGCGACGGCTCAAGGCGGCCGCCCGCGGCACGCCCAGGGTGACGCTCTCGCTCGCCCAGGGCGCGGCAGGCGCCGTCACTATCGCGGAGTGGATCGTGTCGTTCGGCGGGGACCCGCTCGTCCTCAACGACGAGGGCTCGGTCCGCGCGTTCGAGTTTCTCCAGGGGTTGTGGCAGGGAGGCCTCCTGGCACGGGAGAGCCTCCTCGCGAAGTACGACACGCAGGTGGACTACCTCCAGGGGGAAACCGCCTGGCTTGCCCAGAACTGGCCCTTCACGTCCGTGGTCTTCGCCGAGCAGGGCATCCTCGATCGGTTCCAGGTCTACGCAGGGTGGCGAGGACCGGTCCGGGCTGCCCACGTCATCGGGGGCGATGTCCTGGGGATCCCCAAGGGCGTCGCGGGCCGGCGCAGGCAGGCCGCCGTCGCGCTGGCGCGCTTCCTGATGGCGCGGGACGCTCAGCGGTTCCTGGTGGAGCGGAACGCCTGGCCCTCGATCCGCGCCGACGCCTACGGCACCGTCCCCGGACCACTCCGCGAGACGTTCGCGGCGATCCAGACCGCGCTCGCCGCCGGCTGGTACCGTCCGAGCGTCCCCTACTGGGCCGACGTCACCGAGGCGATGAACGAGGCGATCCGCCGGATTCTCGAAGGCGGGGAGCCGGCGAAGGCAGCCCGCGACGCCC
>CAZDYT010000887.1:0-1960 GCA_964509395.1 uncultured bacterium | reverse complement strand
CGACCGCTCCTACACCGGGCAATTTCTCCGCCGCATCCTCGCCCGCCGATGAACCACGGCGAGATCGTCGCCTTCATCTGGGGCGTCGCCGACCTCATCCGCGACACGTTCAAGCGCGGGAAGTACCAGGACGTCATCCTCCCCCTCACGGTCCTTCGCCGGCTCGACTGCGTCCTGACGCCCACCAAAGAAAAGGTCCTGGCGACGCTGGCGAAGTACAAGGGCAAAGGGCTGGAGAATCTCGATCCGCTCCTCCGCAAGGCGTCTGGCTTCGCCTTCTACAACACCTCCCGCTACGACTTCGATAAGCTCCTGGCGGACGCCCCCAACGTCGCCGCTAACCTGAGGAACTACATCAAGGGCTTCTCCCCCAACATGCAGGAGGTGCTGGAGAAGTTCGACTTCGACAACACCATCAGCAAGCTCGCCGAGGCGAAGCTCCTCTTCAAAGTCCTCGAGCGCTTCAAGAACGTGGACCTCCACCCCGGCAAGGTCTCGAACCCGATGATGGGGACGATCTTCGAGGAGCTGATCCGGCGATTCAACGAGGCGCTGAACGAGAACCCCGGCGAGCACTTCACCCCGCGCGACGTGGTCCATCTGATGGTGGACCTGCTCCTGGCCGGAGATTACGGGCGGATCCGACGGCCCAACGTCGTCCTGACCGTCTACGATCCCTGCTGCGGCTCGGGGGGCATGCTGACGATCGCGAAGGACCACATCGTGGGGACGCCGGCGCGTCCCGGCGTGAACCCCAAGGCCGGCGTCCACCTCTTCGGCCAGGAGGTGAACCCCGAGACCTGGGCGGTCAGCAAGTCCGACATGCTGATGCTCCGGCCGGATGGCCACGACGCGGACAACATCGAGTTCGGGAGCACCCTCTCGAACGACCGCCACGCCCGGCGCCGCTTCGACTACCTGATCGCCAACCCGCCCTATGGTAAGGATTGGAAGCGGGACCAGGAGGACGTGGAGGCAGAGCACGCCCGGGGGTCCAGGGGCCGGTTCGGAGAGGGCCTCCCCCGCATCAGTGACGGCCAGCTCCTGTTCCTCCAGCATATGCTGGCCCACATGAAGGCCTCCCAGGACGGGGGGTCCCGAGTCGCCATCATCATGAACGGGTCCCCGCTCTTCACGGGGGATGCCGGGAGTGGGGAGAGCGAGATCCGCCGGTGGATCCTCGAGAACGGCTGGCTGGAAGCGCTCATCGCCATGCCCGAGCAGCTCTTCTACAACACCGGCATCGCGACCTACGTCTGGGTGCTGACCAACCGGAAGCCGCCCGAGCACAAGGGCAGGGTGCAGCTCGTGGACGCCACGGCCTTCTGGGCCCCGATGCGCCGGAGCCTCGGGGACAAGCGCCGGGAGATCCCACCGGAGAAGGCGGCTGAGATTCTGACGCGCCACCGCCAGTTCAAGGAAGGCGAGTTCTGCAAAATCTTCCCGACCACCCACTTCGGCTACCGAAAGATCACCGTGGAGCGGCCGCTCCGGCTCAACTTCCAGGCCAGCAAGGAACGAATTCCCCGCCTGGACGATGAGACGGGTTTTCAGAAGCTGGCCCGGGGCGCCAAGAAAGATGCAGAGGCCAGGGCCGCCGAAGAGGCCGAAGGGCGGAAACTTCAGGGAAAGATCGGCCAGATGCTCGCCGGCATGCCGGACACGCTCTTCAAGAGCCGCGAGGAATTCCTGAAAGCTCTCGGAGCCGCGGCGAAGAAGGCGGGCGTCAAGCTCACCGCCCCCCTTCAGAAGGCCGTCCTCTCGGCCCTCTCGGAGCGGGACGAGACGGCGGCGGTCTGCCGGGACGACGAGGGGCACCCGGAGGCTGACCCCGACCTCCGGGACACCGAGAACGTCCCCCTGAACGAACCCATCGAGGCCTACTTCGCCCGCGAGGTGAAGCCCTACGTCCCGGACGCCTGGGTCAACACGGCCATCCGCGACGGGAAAGACGGCCAGG
>CAZDYT010000886.1:292-1963 GCA_964509395.1 uncultured bacterium | reverse complement strand
CGGCCACGACTGGCAGACCGGCCTCATCCCCGTCTACCTCGAGACGGTCTACCGCGACGCCGCGGGCTACCGCGACATCGCCAGCGTCTTCACGATTCACAACCTCGCCTATCAGGGGCTCTTCTGGCACTATGACCTCCCGATGACGGGGCTCGGGTGGGACCTCTTCACCCCGGCGGGGATCGAGTTCTACGGCAAGATCAGCCTCCTCAAGGGCGGCCTCGTCTTCGCCGACCTCTTGACGACCGTGAGCCCGACCTACGCCAAGGAGATCCAGACGCCGGAGTACGGGGAGCGGCTCGACGGCGTCCTGCGGGAGCGCGCGGCCGACCTCGTGGGCATCCTGAACGGCCTCGACTACGAGGCGTGGAACCCGGCGACGGACGTCGAGATCCCGAAGCGCTTCGGCCCGGACGACCTCGACGGCAAGGGGGTCTGCAAGGCGGCGCTCCGCGAGGAGCTGGGGCTGCCGGATCCGGGTCGGCCGGCGCCGCTCGTGGGCGTGGTGGGCCGGCTCGCGGACCAGAAGGGGCTCGACCTCGTGGCCGCCGCGGTGCCGGCGATCCTCGCGGCGGGCGGCCAGCTCGTCCTCCTCGGGGCCGGTGACGAGGCCTACGAGCGTGAGTTCACCGAGCTGGCGCAGAAGCATCCCGCGGCCGTGGCGGTGAAGATCGGGTTCGACGCCGGGCTGGCCCGCCGCATCTACGCGGGCGCCGACGGCTTCCTCATGCCGTCCCGGTACGAGCCGTGCGGCCTGGGCCAGCTCATCGCGCTCCGCTACGGCACCATCCCGATCGTGCGCCGGACCGGCGGGCTCGCGGACACGATTCGCGAGTGGGACGAGGCGAGCGGCACCGGAACCGGCTTCGTCTTCGAGGCGCTCACCCCCGAGGCCTGCCGGGCGGCGGTGGCGCGGGCCCTCCGGGCCTACGGCCACCCGGCCGCGTGGCAGCGCCTGATCCGGAACGCGATGGCCGAGGACTTTTCCTGGGAGGCGTCCGCCGAGAAGTACGTGAGCTGTTACCGCAGGGCCATGAAGACAGCGCGGAGGCACGCATGAAAAAGGTCGAGGCGATCATCAAGCCGTTCAAGCTCGATGACGTCAAGGAGGCGCTGACCGAGATCGGGGTCATCGGGATGACGGTGATGGAGGTGCGCGGCTTCGGGCGGCAGAAGGGGCACACGGAGCTCTATCGCGGCTCCGAGTACACGATCGACTTCCTCCCGAAGGTCAAGGTGGAGATCGTCGTCCCGGATCACCTGGTCGCCAAGGTGGTGGAGACCATCATGGCGGCCGCGAAGACCGGCTCGATCGGCGACGGCAAGGTGTTCGTGCTCCCCGTCGAGGAGTCGGTGCGCATCCGGACGGGCGAGCGGGGGGAGGACGCGATTTAGGCCCCCTCCGAGTACAATAGGGCCGTCTCCGCCGGAGGCGGCACGCCGAATGTCGTCCGACACGCAGGTCCTCCCGTCCGCCGCCGACCTCCTCGATCCCGCCGTTCCCGAGGCCGTGACCCTCGGGGCGCTCGGCGCGCTCGGCTTTGCCGAGCCCGCCGGCGCCCTCACCAATCTCCGTCGCCTCGCCGAGACGCCACGCCAGGCCGAGCTGCTCGCGGAGCTCCTGCCGCGGCCCTTCCGGCTCAATCTCCGGCCCAGGCAGGATGGTGTAGC
>CAZDYT010000886.1:0-282 GCA_964509395.1 uncultured bacterium | reverse complement strand
GCCAGCTCGCGGGGTCGGCCGACCCCGACATGGCCCTCAACCACCTCGAGCGGCTCGCTGCCGCCGTCATGGACCGCGTGGTCTTCTACACCCTCCTCCGCGATCACCCCGAGGCGATGACGGTGGCCGTGACGCTCGCGGCCACGAGCCAGTTCCTGGCCGACACCCTCGTGCGGTCGCCCCGGATCCTCCCCTGGCTCCTCGACCCCGAGGTGATGCGGCCCCGCCTGCGGGAGGCGATGCACGAGGAGATCGCGGCGGCGGGCCGTCCCTTCCGGACCG
>CAZDYT010000885.1:0-1970 GCA_964509395.1 uncultured bacterium | reverse complement strand
TCCCCATCCCCATCAGGATGATCTCCGCGTCCTCCGTCATGTACTCCTCGAACCAGGGGTTCTCCGGGCCCCGGCCGAAGGTGCGGCGGAAGTCCGCGTACGCCTCCTCGATCACCGTGTAGGCGCGCTCCGTGGCCGCGTTGTTCTGTCGCCGGATCTCGATGACCCAGTCCTCGTTGACCTGCGGCGCGACCGTGATGGGGTTGTCGGGATGGAGCTGGAGATCGCCGCGCTTGTACGGGGGCAGGAACTGGTCCACCCAGGCCTTGGGTGGGACGCGGGTCAGTGCCTGCGAGTGCGTGAGAAACGCGCCGTCCGCCGAGATGGCGATGGGGAGGAAGATCCGCCGGTCCTCGGCGACCCGATAGGCGATCAGCGTGGTGTCCAGGGCCTCCTGGGACGTGTCGATCCACACCAAGAGCCAGCCGAGGTCCCGGACGGAGAGGGCGTCGTTGTGCTCGACCCCGAAGGCCCCGGGATCGTCCAGGGCGCGGTTCCCGACGAGGGCGATCATCGGGATCCGGAGCGCCGGGGTCACCGTGATGGCCTCCATCGCGTACATCCAGCCCACCCCGGAGGAGCCGCAGAAGACCCGGGCCCCCACCGTAGACGCGTGCTTGACGATCTCGAACTGGCTGTGCTCGCCCTCGGCGACGATGTACTCCGCCACGAGCTTGCCGTTGGCGATCTTCTTCGCGAGCGCCTGCATGACCGTGTCGTAGGGTCGGATCGGGTATGCGGTGACCACGTCGATGTCGGCAAGCGTCAGCGCCTCGGCCACGGCCTCGCTCCCGGAGATGAGCATCTCCTTCTCTTCGAGGACCGCCGTGTCCGGCGCCGGCTTGGTCGCGACTGCCATGTCCTGCTCCCTTCTGGGGCGCCCTAGGCGCCCGGCGCCTCGGGAATCCCCGTGACGATCGAAGTCGCCTCGTGGACGTGGCGGCTCGGCGGCACGCCCTTCTCCCCCGCATTCTCTCCCGGAATGCCCTCGGTGACGGGCGTTCCGCCGAGATCCAGGTCGCCGGCTGCCAGCTCCTCCTCGTACTGCCCGCGGTACCGGAAGCCGTGCGAGCGCACCACGTGCACCTTGTCTTTGATCTTCTGGGTGAGCCACACGCGGTAGGCGTCCTTGTCCCGCCGCCACATCTCCCACTGGCTCGCGTTGTCCTCGAACGCCGCCTCGTTCACCATGGTGATGCAGTTCGCGACCGGACAGACGGCCTCGCAGATGCCGCACCCGCAGCACGCGTCCATGTTGGCGTCGTACAGGTCGTCCGGCATCACGTCGAAGCAGCTGTCCGGACACTGGAGCCAGCAGAGCGTGCACTTGACGCACGCGTCGAAGTCGATCACCGGCCGCATGGTGCGGCTAGAGAACTTCTTGAAGACCGGGCTGCGCTCCGGCCGGTAGCCCCGGCCCCCCTCGATCGCCTTCCCGATCGGGAGCGAGGGGATCGTCACGCCCTCGCGCATCTCCCACCAGCGGGGCAGCTCGAAGGCATACGGGGGCTCGGGGTTCCCCTCGGTCGGACGCACCAGCCGGCTCTCGATCCGCTCGTAGGCCTTCCGAGCGGACTCCACCTTCAGCTCGGACCCCCACTCGGCCTCCCGGATCGCCTCGACCACCGCGCCGAGGCTCAGGAATTCGGGCGCGATCCTGGCGAGCGCGCCGAGGACGCGCACCTCGGTGTGGTCCTCCTTGTAGACCCAGAGCCCGGCGAAGGACGCCTTCCCGCGGAGGGTCCAGAGGTGGTAGGGCGTGTCCTTCGTGTGGATGTCCCCGAGGAGCTCCTCGGAGGATTGGATCGAGGTGACGAGGAGGTGGCCGTCCGGGAGGAGGAGCCGGTTGATCGGCTGGAGCCCGTACCAGGCCCAGGACTCCACGCCCTTGCACAGGGTGTCGTCCACGCAGATGGTGACGTGGAGCTCCTTGGGCTCGTAGCGGGCCATGTGCTGCTCGAGCTCTTCCT
>CAZDYT010000884.1:0-1971 GCA_964509395.1 uncultured bacterium | reverse complement strand
CTAATCCGAAGTTCCCGACCGCCTCGTTCGGCGGGTCGCCGGCAAGTTACTGACTGGCATCAAGATCTGGCCTGCCTCGCAAGATTTTGGCTCGCCAAACGTAGTCATGTCGCTGAGTACATTTACCCTTGACTCTGTTGATGATTAGACATCTAATGCAGTCATGTATGTGGTCGAGGTCCCAAACAGAAACTCCCGGCCAGCCACTCTCCTCCGAGAGAGCTACCGCGAAGACGGCAAGGTCAAGAACAGGACGCTCGCCAATCTCTCCGACTGGCCCAAGGAGCGCGTCGGCGCCCTGCGTGCAGTACTCAAGGGTGCCACCCCCCTGACCATCCTGCGAGACTCCTGCGAGATCGTCCGCAGCCTGCCTCATGGACACGTCGCAGCAACCCTGGGCACTCTCAAGAAGCTGCAGCTCGACTCCATCCTCGCCCCACGCCACGACCGGCAGCGGGACCTCTGCGTCGCCATGATCGTGAGCAGGATCCTGAGCCCGCACTCCAAGCTGTTCACGGCTCGCACGGTCGGAGCGCAGACCCGTACCAACAGCCTCGGCCATGTCCTCGACATCGTGGACGCCGGCGAGGACGAGTTCTACGAAGCCATGGACTGGCTCCTGCCCAGGCAGCAGGCCATCGAGGCCGCGCTCGCCAAGCGACACCTCCACGACCGCTGCCTGGTGATGTACGACGTGACCTCCACCTACTTCGAAGGCCGCCACTGCCCACTCGCGCGTCGCGGCTACTCCCGCGATGGCAAGAAGGACAAGCTGCAGATCGTCGTCGGGCTGCTCACCGACGGCGACGGCCGCCCGGTGGCCGTCGAGGTCTTCGAGGGCAACACTGCCGACCCCAAGACCGTGCACGCTCAAGTCCAGAAGTTGCGTGAGCGCTTCGGCCTCGACCGAGTCGTCCTCGTCGGTGATCGCGGGATGATCACCAACGCTCGGCTCGAGGAGGACATCGATCCATCAAGCCTCGACTGGATTACCGCCCTCAGAGCCCCAGCCATTCGCAAGCTCGCCGACGCCGGCTCCCTCGACACTTCGCTCTTCGACGACAAGGACCTCGCCGAGATCATCTCCCCCGACTACCCAGGGGAGCGGCTGATCGTCTGTCGCAACCCGCTGCTGATGGCAGAGCGGTCCCGCAAGAGAAAGGAACTCCTCGACGCCACCGACCGCGAGCTCGCCAAGATCGTCCTGGCCACGACCGGGCCGAAGCGACGCCTCAAGGACAAGGCCGCCATCGGTTTGCGAGTAGGGAGAGTGCTCGGCCGATTCAAGATGGGCAAGCACTATCAGGTGCAGATCAGCGAGGGCAGCTTCCAGTTCCAGAGAAGACCCGATCGCATCCAAGCAGAGGCTTCACTCGACGGGATCTACGTCATCCGAACCAACGTACCCACTGCCCGCCTCAGCTCCGATGACACGGTGCTCTCCTACAAGCGCCTGTCTCAGGTCGAGCGCGCCTTCCGCAGCCTCAAGACCGTCGACCTCAAGCTGCGCCCCATCCATCACCGCCTCCCCGACAGAGTCCGCGCCCACGTGCTCATCTGCATGCTTGCCTACTACGTCGAATGGCACATGCGTCACGACCTCGCCCCACTGCTGTTCGACGACGAAGACCAGGCCGGTGCCCAGCGCCGTCGAACCTCCGTCGTCGCACCCGCCCAGCGCTCCCACAGCGCCGAACTCAAGGCGCACACTCGGCGCACCTCCGATGACACGTTGCCCGTCCAGAGCTTCCAGTCGCTCCTCGAGAACCTCACCACCGTCGTCTTGGACCGGATTCACATCAAGGGGACCGACGAGGCCACGTGCTTCGAGAAGACCACCGAGCTGAATGCCCTCCAGCAGAAAGCGTTCCAACTTCTCGGGGTCCGCCCGTAGTCAGTAGCTGCAGGGCGGGGCGACACTTTCCCCCAGCAGAATCAACGACTTGTCGAATCTTCGATCGGGAACTTCAG
>CAZDYT010000883.1:0-1973 GCA_964509395.1 uncultured bacterium | reverse complement strand
ACTCGGTGAACATCCGCCACGCCACCAGCCAGTACGCGACCCGCGGGTCCTGTGTGGCGGCCAAGAGCTTTCGCGCCCGGTCGGGCACGCCGGCGATCCCGAGGGCGAAGGTCGCGACGAAGAGGGCGATCGCCGCCGCCCCGGCGGCCAGGCCGAGCGTTCGGCGGCGGCTGAAGCCGGCGAACGTCCCCAGGCTGACCGCGAGCCCGAGCCAGGCGTTCCGGCTGCCGCTGAGGATCGTCGTCGCCAGGGCGAAGGGAAGGCCGCAGAGGAGCAGGCGGCTCGCCCACGCCCGGGGCTCGAGCGCGATCACGGTCAGCGCCGCCGGCACCAGGATCGGGATCAGGCCGAGGTCATTGGGATTGGGGAGACTCCCGGCAATCCGTCCGGGGAAGAGCGGGTCCCCGAACAGGCTGGCGCCGGCCCAGATCTGGTAGACGCCGTCCAGCCCGAGCACGCCGGCCACGGCGCCGAACACGATCAGCGTTCGGCGATACGCCTCCCGCGTGACCGCCACCTCCTGGGTCGCCAGGAAGAGCAGGAGGGCGATCGGGGCGTAGGCGCTGCGGGCCAAGCTGGCTCCCGGGTACTCTGAAAACAGCGTGGAGAGGACGACGGATCCTGCGAAGAGGACGAGGGGAAACAGGAGCTCGAACCGCGCGGAGGCTTGGGGGACTCCTCTCCGAGGGATCCGCGCCAGGATCATCCCGGCCATGATCGCCAGGAGCGGGAGCTCCCGTCCCCATGCGACGAGCCGAGGCCCGAGGGGGATCGTCAGGAGATAGGCGAGCAGCCAGACCTCGGTGATGGCGCGGGCCTGCGTGAGGAGCGACGTCAACGCGTCCTACTCAGCGTCTGCGTCGGGCTCGGGGGCGTCCGCTCTAGCCAGCTCGTGGAAGAGGTCCAGGTAGCGGACGTTGCGCCCATCGGGGGTCGGCCGCGCGAGGCCGAGCCGGATCAGCTCGGCGTTCAGCATGCGCCCGTTCGGCAGGAACACGTACGCGAGCCAGTTCCCCTCGGCGTCATACCGCTGGCGGTCGAACTCGAGGTAGATGATCAGGCCGCGCTCGAGGGACTGCCAGGGGCTCTCGCCGGTCCAGGTGCCGTCGACGGGCTCCACGCCGAGGAGGCGCACCCGATGAGCGCCGCTCCGCACGCTCACCTCCAGGAGATCCGGTGCGAGCCTCCGGACGAACCGCACCGGCGTGCGACCCCGAACCGGGGCGATCTCCTCGGGGAACAGGCGCAGGACCTCGTTGAGGGCCACGCCGACGATCCCGCCGAGCCGGCGGAACCGGAACTCCCCGTCCTCCACCCAGAACGCCTCCACGCGCATGAGCTGGCCGTTGGCCAGCCGGAGGAAGTGCGGGCGATCGGAGCTCTCGTACGGCAGCCGGGGCTCGGGAGCCGCCGGCACGAGCCCTGACGGCTGGGCTCCCGCGCTCCCGTCCTCGGCCTCCGTCACCAGGACGGAGAGCCAGGCCTCGGGGGCCTCGCCGCGCGGCGGCACTCGCACCACGCTGACGATCTCGGATCGGGGCACCGTGAAGGTCCCGTTCGAGACCGACACGCGCACGCGGTCCCCCTCGGGCTTGAACCCGGAGACCCGCAGGTTGACGCCGCCCTGCATGGTCAGGTAAAAGTCCGTCTCCGGGCGGAGCGGCGCGCCGCCGGTATCGGCGCTGGCCGGTGGCACGTTCGCCGTGCGGTCGGCAGGGTCGGGCTCGTCCGGCACGATCTTGAGGATCTCGTAGGTCGGGATGCGCACCCAGCCGCCGTACTTCTGGAAGGCGATCTGCCCGGCCTCCTCCGCGTAGCGGGTGACGACGATCGGCTCCCCGCCGTCGATCAGGTAGATCAGAAACCCGCGGGGGACCTTCTCGGCGCGGCTGTCGGCCGGTTCGGACGGGCCACGCCGGCACGGCGCGGCGCCCCCGGCGGGAGGCCGAACGGTGCCGGGCCCCCGGAGACGC
>CAZDYT010000882.1:0-1974 GCA_964509395.1 uncultured bacterium | reverse complement strand
GGTGCGCTCCGCGCCGTGGGGCGCCCCGTTCGCCGCGTCACCCGCGGACCTCCGTAGGCGCATCGTCCACGCGGAGTTGCCGGTTACGGCTGAAAGGCGCGCCGCCCGCCGCTCGGTAACCATAATGGCGACCACCCCGATCAGGCGACCACGCGGATCATTGACAGTCTCGCCTGACGCCACATAGACTGCCTCCGGCTCACCAGAGTCGGCCCTCGGGAGGCATCATGCCCATGGCGCGGGCCCTCGGACAACGCTTCGACGCTCTTGCGGGGCGTGGGGATCGGTGGGGGCGTTCGTCCGTACGCCACCCAAAGCCACCAAGCAGCCGGCAGGGCCGAGAGCCAAACGGCGACGCGGCGTATGGAACGTAAGCTTACGGCAATCCTCAGCGCCGATGTCGCGGGCTACAGCCGCCTCATGGGCGAGGACGAGGCGGCGACCGTTCGGACGCTCACCGCCTACCGCGAGGTGATGACCAGCCTCATCCGGCAGCACCGGGGCCGGGTGGTCGACACCCCGGGGGACAACCTCCTGGCAGAGTTTGCGAGCGTGGTGGATGCCGTCGCGTGTGCCGCGGAGATCCAGGAGGCGCTCAAGACGCGGAACGCGGAGTTGCCCGACCACCGCCGGATGCAGTTTCGCATCGGGATCAACCTAGGAGATGTGATCGTCGACGGGGAGCGGATCTACGGGGATGGCGTGAACATCGCGGCCCGCGTTGAGGGCCTGGCCGAGGCGGGCGGCGTCTGCGTCTCCGGCACCGTGTACGACCAGGTCGAGAACAAGCTGGCCCTGGGATATGCGTCCCTGGGCGAGCACACCGTCAAGAATATCGCAAAGCCGGTGAGGGTGTATCGCGTCCGGACGGATCCTGGAGCCCCGGCGGCGCCCCGGGGGATCGGAGTGAAAAGACTCGGGGGGAGAAGGTGGCAGAGAGCGGCTCTGGCTGGAGGGGGCCTCCTCTTGCTTCTGGGCGTCGGGGGTGCGGCGATCTGGAAGTTGTTCCCTCCCTCCCGTCCCCGGCTCGAGCTGCCCGACAAGCCCTCCATCGCGGTGCTGCCCTTTACCAACATGAGCGAGGACCCGAAACAGGAGTACTTTGCCGACGGCATGACCGAGGATCTCACCACGGAGTTGTCCAAGCTTCCCGGGCTGTTCGTCATCGCCCGCAACTCGACGTTCACCTACAAGGGCAAGCCGGTCAAGGTCCAACAGGTGAGCCTCGACCTGGGGGTGCACTATGTGCTCGAGGGCAGCGTTCGGAAAGTCGGGGAGCGGGTGCGGATCAACGCGCAGCTCATCGACGCCACCACCGGCCGCCACCTGTGGGCGGCGCGGTATGACGGGGAGATCGGCGACGTCTTTGCGTTGCAGGACGAGGTCACCCGGAAGATCGTCGCCGCTCTCGCGGTGACCTTGCCCGCCGGCGAGCCCTCGGGGGCCACCCGCCGCAAGGAGACCGCTAACGTGGCGGCGTACGACGCGTTCCTGCAAGGCCGGGCGCACTACGTCCGACGGACGCCGGAGGATTACGCCAAGGCAGCCAGCCAGTTCGAGAAGGCCATCGAGCTGGATCCCGGTTACGGGCGCGCCTACGCGGCGCTAGCGGCGACCTACTGGGAAAGCTGGCAGCGCGGGTGGGAGTGGACGCGGGCGCTGGGGGTCTCGCATTCCGGGGCTCGCGATCGGGCGGAGGAGTATCTCAGAAACGCCATGAACAACCCGACCCCGCTCGCCCACCGGCTCGCGTCCGAAATGCGTTGGCGCGGGCGCCAGTACGAGGAGGCAATCGCCGAAGCGCAGCGGGCCATCACCCTCGATCCCAATGACGCCGACAGCCACGTCGCCATGGCGATGGCCTTGATATGGGCCGGCCGAGCGGGGGAAGCCGTGGACTTCGTCAAAAAGGCCATGCGCCTCGATCCCCATTACCCACCCTATTATTCGCACGTTCTCGGGCTGGCCTACTTC
>CAZDYT010000881.1:0-1975 GCA_964509395.1 uncultured bacterium | reverse complement strand
GGTCCGCTTGAGCGTCGCAGGAAACCGGCCGCCGAACGTCGAGTCGAAGAAGAGGCCGGTGAGCGGCGACTTCGTCGCGATGCAGGCGCGGCTGTTCCCCGGGACGAGCGTATCGGTGATCGGGCCGACGGCGAGGGCGATCGCGTTCGCGGGGTCATAGGGGTCGACACCCGCCGCCACCGCCTCCCATAGGAGGCACGCGGCCAGCCCGTTCCCGCCGAGGAAGGCGCGCGCGGTCCCTTCCGGCAGCGGCCGGATCTCGCTCGTTCCGCGCGTGAGGTCGACGAAGAGGAGCCTACCGCCGTAGCCGATCACGATCGCAGATTGGCCACCGAGTGACCGCCGTCAGGCCTCTGAGAGAGCGCACGCCCCCGTCCCCTGCGCGGTGACGCACCGGTCGACCCTGTACACGTCCGTGAGTGCGTCCTATGCTATCTGCGGCCGCGCGCGTTTGCAATCTGCGAGGAGGAGACGCCCATGCCCATCCGGATCACCCGTGTCTACACCCGCACCGGCGACCGAGGGGAGACCGCCCTCGTGGGGGGCAAGCGCGTGCCCAAGGATGCGCCCCGGATCGAAGCGTACGGCACGATCGACGAGCTCAACGCGGTAATCGGCGTGGCGCGCGCCTTCAACGAGGAGCGGCTCCCCGAGGGGGAAGCCCACCGCTGGCTCGACGAGATCTTGCGGCGGCTCCAGAACCAGCTCTTCGACCTCGGGAGCGAGCTGGCGACCCCGGCGGAGGCGGCCTACGAGGGCATGTACCGGGTCGGGGAGGCGCAGGTCCGGGAGCTGGAGCGGCTCATCGACCAGTGCCAGAAGGAGCTGGCCCCCCTGAAGTCGTTCATCCTGCCCGGCGGCGGCCGCATCGCGGCGTTTCTCCACCAGGCTCGCACCGTGTGCCGGCGCGCGGAGCGAGAGATCCTGCGGCTCTCGCGAGTCGAGCCGCTCAGCGAGTGGCCGCTCAAGTACGTCAACCGGCTGAGCGACCTCCTCTTCGTCCTCGCCCGCTGGGTCGCCAAGCGGCTCGGGGAGCAGGAGTACTTGTGGGAACGCGGGCTCGAGACGCACCGTCGCAAGAGGTGAGCGCCCGGCGCGCCCTTCCCTCTCCCGCCCCGGGGAACCCTCCTCTCCCGGGGCGGAGCGGGTATGGGACCATCGGGGCGGGCGAGGCCCGCCTCAGGGAAGCGCCGCGACGATCTTCCGGTATTCCGCCTCGTTGAAGGCCTTGAGGGTCGTTGTCCGGACGTTGCCGATCGACGCGACCGCGAGCGAGAACTTGGCTACGGCCTCGTCGCTCGGGGCCTCGGCAACGATGACGATGTCGTAGGCGCCCATCGTCAGGTAGAACGCCTTCAGCTCGCCTCCCATGTCCTTGAGGAGCTTCTTCGCCGCGTCGAGGCGCTTCGGCGAGTCCTTGACGTTCCGGATTCCCTGGTCCGTGTAGTTGACGAGGCTGACGTACGTCGCCATGGGCGGCCTCCTTCCTGAATGGCTAGCGCCGTGGCCGATCCCCGTCGCATCCCGGCGTCCTCGGCCCCGGCCCGAGCCGGGTGGGCGATGAAACTTGACTCATTCGGCACGAGCTTGGCGCTTCAAGAACCCTAGCGTCGCGCCATCCGAAACTGCGATCGATGGAGTCGAGCGTCCGCGGCGACGCTCGAGAGTGTGGGAGCCCGAATCCACGCGCCACGTGGCTGACCGAGGAGGGCACCCGAGAGCTGCACGGTGGCCCGAGCCAAGCGCATGCGCATGGCCGGAATCCCCGGACCGAACGCGGTCGCGGCGGTGACCGGACTCTACGCCGCTCCGGGAGAACCGTCAAGCGACTTTTCGACCCCGATCAGGGGGGAGTGGTGAGGACCTCTGCGAGCGTGTGGCAGCGCAGGGCCCCGGCACCCGCGCCCGGTGAGCGCGGCTCGCGTCTGCCGCTCGCGTTATGCGGGTCGAGGACGGACGGTGAAACGCACCGGAG
>CAZDYT010000880.1:0-1975 GCA_964509395.1 uncultured bacterium | reverse complement strand
GACGAGGACGTGAGCCGGGATGTGTCGTGAGGGTCTTTCTCGACACGAACGTCCTCGTCAGCGCCTTCGCCACCCGGGGCCTCAGTGCCGACGTCTTCCGGCTTGTTCTCGCGGAGCACGAGCTCCTGACGGGTGAGGTCAACCTCGCCGAACTCCGACGGGTCCTGCGAGACCGGATCGGCCTTCCTCCCCCCACGATCGGCGGCATCGAGGAGCTCCTGCGCGAGCACACAATCATCCCCAAGCCCGACAAGCCTTTTCCGGTCCCAACCAGAGACCCCGACGATCGCTGGGTCCTCGCCTCCGCGGTCGCCGGCCGCGCCGACGTGCTGCTCACCGGGGACAAGGATCTTCTTCAGGCCCCCCACCCCGGACCGCTCCGAATCCTCGATCCGCGGGGATTCTGGGAACTGAGCCGCAGGAGCCGGTAGCGAACCGCCCGCCTGCCGCCCGACCTCGGCCGACGCGAGCGAAGCGGGCGGGCGGCTGGAGCGAGGGGCTCACGTACCTTGGCAGCTTCGGTGCACCGCCGAGTTCGTGCGACACATGACCCGGCATAGAGGGAATGATGCGCTGAGCTTCCCGAAGGACGTGCTCGAACTCGGAGGCTTGGCCCGGCCGTACATTACGCGAGCCGCCCGGCCGGCTGCACTGCGGGGCAGCAGCCGTCCGCGCGCGGTGCGTCGAAACCGGAGCGTCCCGCAGCGCTCAGTCCCAGAGGCGGGTCGAGAAGTAGCGCTCGCCGAGGTCGTTGAAGAGCGTCACGAAGCGGCCGCGCCGCTCGCGGCGGGCGATCCGCTCCACCCCCGCCATGTAGGCGCCCGACGACTGCCCGACGAAGAAGCCGCCCCGCGCGAGCCGCAGGCACATGGCGTGTGCCTCGTCGCTCGTGACCGGGATCCGCTCGTCGATCACGCTCTCGTCCAGGATCGCGGGCACGATGTCCTCGGGACTCCCGAGCGGCTTGAGCCCCTCGATGCCGGGAAAGGCGTCCGGGATGACGCAGACGAGGCGGATCGTCGGGTCGTGCTCTTTCAGGCGCCGCCCCACGCCGGTCACCGTGCCGCCGGTGCCGACGCCCAGGACCACGTGGGTGAGCCGGCCGCCCGTCTGCTCCAGGATCTCCGCCGCGGTGGTCTCGTAGTGCGCGCGCCAGTTGTCGGGGTTGCTGTACTGATCGCAGAAAAAGTACCGGTCGGGGTCGGCCTCGTACCGGCGGTGCACCTCGCGCAGCGCTTCGTCGTAGCCCTGGATCGCGTCGGTAAAGACGAGGCGGGCGCCGTGCGCCGAGAGCCGCTTCTTCCGCTCGGTGCTGGCGTTGTCCGGGATCACGATCTCGACAGGCAGGCCGATGATCCGGCCGATCATCGCGTAGGCGATGCCGGCGTTGCCCGAGGAGCTGTCCAGCAGGATCATGCCGGGCCTGAGGCGACCCTCCGCCAGCGCGCCGAGCACCATCCGCAGCACGGGGCGGTCCTTGAGCGAGCCGCCCGGGTTGAGCGACTCCATCTTGACCCAGACCTCCACGTCGGGCAGCTCGCCGCGAAGGATGTCGACCGGGACCAGCGCCGTGTGCCCCACGGCGCGCAGCACCGGGTAGCGGGCGAGCAGCGGCTCGATGCACGGGTCCCAGGACATGGGAGGTCTGCCCTCTCCTATTGTGCGGCCTCTTTGCAGTTGGCGGGGAGAATCCTGCCGGTGGGCCCCGGCCCTTCCCGGAAGTCCGGCCTTGCGCGGGCACGCACCGGCCGCCGCGGGCCCGGCGGCCATGACCATGCCCGCGCGGGGCGTCCTATTCGACGGTCGGCAGGCGGTAGAGGGCCACGGCGTTCTCGGAGAGGATCTGGCGGCCGGTCGCGTGCGCTTCGTCGCGGCTCATCCCGCCGCGCTCGGCGAGCCAACCCAGCGCCTCGCCCAACGCCGCCCGCGCCCAGTCTGCCGCGAGGCCGAAGAGCTCGGGAAGCCCGCCCACGTC
>CAZDYT010000879.1:0-1976 GCA_964509395.1 uncultured bacterium | reverse complement strand
CGAGTTCGCCCGCTCGACTTCGTTCAACGACACCCGGTCCATGGCTCGCATTCGTTCTCTCCTCTCCTCGCAGCGCGTCGAACACGAGGTCCTTCATGCGCCGCAGCTCGTGCTTGAAGAGGCGTAGGTCCGTCAGGACAGGCCCGCGGTGGAACTCCTTGACCGCGTCCTCGACCCGCTCGCCAGCGAGGGCCACGTACGCCGTCGGGCGGCCATGCTGGCGGCGGATCTCGATCCCCGAAAGCTCGGCGCCCCTCAGCAGCAGGTGGACCGCCAGCACCAGGTCGTCCGTGTGGACTACGCCTCGGCCATTGCCGTCACGATCGAGGAGGGCCGGGTGGTACAGTGGGCCCGAGTCGAGGTGGGTCATCTCCTGGCTCTCCTCTCGCTCTGGCCGACGTCGGGGGTCCCTGCCAAGAGTCACCGGCGTCGGCCGTTTGCTTCACCTTCCAGAAGCTGTCAAGCGATCGACAACGCGTTGATAATATCGGCCATACGCCAATATGTCAAGATGACTTGTATCCTCAGGTCCGTGCCACGAACGCGCAAGACCTACATCGCACCCATCGACGAGAAGACCATCGGCCGGCGGCTTCGGGAACTGCGCCGAGCCCGAGGGTTGACGCAGGTTCAAGTCGCGACAGCGCTCGGCATCAACCAGTCCGTCGTTTCCGACTACGAGAACGGCACCGTTCGTCTCCACAGCGCCCTCTTGGCCGCGTTTGCCAAGGTTCTAGGAGCGTCGTCCGACGAGATCCTCGGCCTCAGGGCAGCTCAGGAACGCGACCCGGTGAGAGACCGGCGCTTCCTCAGGCGCTTGGAGAAGATCGATCGCCTGCCCAAGCGAGAGCGGCAGTTGCTGCTCGGCACCATCGACGCCATCCTCAAGAGCGCCGGGGTCGCCTGAGCCGAACCAGTCGATGAGCAACGCGAATTGTTCAATCTGCGGAAACTTTGCCGAGTTCGCACCCATTACGTCGGCATCAGGGGGGCTCCGCGCAGCAAGTCGCGTGGACTGCCGGACCTGCGGTACATGGAACTGCACGCTGCTCGCGAGCAGAATCCTCCCAGGCTACGACCGCGACGATCGGTATCGACTCTCTGGCCTGACCCGAGACGCCAACGCCCGGGGAGAAGTCCTCGAGCTTGGCGACGCACGCGCCCTCCTCGACGCAAATCCCGACCCCTCGCCACTCGCGCAGGCCGACCTCGTCCTTGCGTACCTCGCCAAGCAGAACAAGCCGGGTGGCCCGCCAGTGCCCCTCGACTCCGAACGCGACTACCCGATCGCCCGTACCCTAGGTCCCGATGGCTTGCGCTTCATCCTGAGAGGCCTCATGGAGGATGGCCTCATCGAACGCACAGACAAGTCCGACCTTCCGAAGTACAGGGTCCTGATGAAGGGCTTCCGTCGGGCGGAGGAGATCAAGAACGCCGCGCCCCCAGCGAAGCCCGCCAACTCCCCACCGCCACAAGCTGTCATGTCCGACCCGCCAACGGAGACCCGACAAGCAGCGACGCCAGCACCCGGCCAAGAGCTAGCCTCAGGCTCGAAGTTCCACACCTACCAGATCGAGGCCAAGCTTGGAGAAGGCGGCATGGGCGTCGTGTACCGAGCGCACGACACGCGACTCGGCGACGTCGTTGCCCTGAAGACGTTGTCGTCGAAAGCGGCCGCCGACCCTCAGAGACGCCGACGCTTTCTCGACGAGATTCGGCTGGCGCGTAAGGTCACCCACCAGCACGTCTGCAGGATTCACGACTTCGGTGACGGCAACGACGACGGAATCCTCTACTTCACGATGGAACTAATCGACGGCAGGACGCTCAAGCAAGAACTCCAGGCCAAAGGCCCCATCCCCGCGGAGGCGGTCATCGAGATCGGCATCTCCATCGCCGAAGGCCTCCAGGCACTCCATGAACGCAACGTCGTGCATCGAGACATCAAGAGCTCGAACGTCATGCGTGACGATCGT
>CAZDYT010000878.1:0-1976 GCA_964509395.1 uncultured bacterium | reverse complement strand
ACGGGTGCCGAGCCCGCGCGCGAGCGGGGCAAGGCGGCGACAGGACCCGCGGCCCCTCGCACGCCGAATGATTCGCCGTTCAGGGCTAACTCCCGGCTCCAGCGGACGCGCTCCAGGCGCCGCTGAGCCGGAGCGTCTAGCCGTCTCCAATACGGAGGGGTTGTTACGAAGCTGCCAGCGCAGGGCTTGACGCTTGGCCGGAAAAGGTGCTCTATTTTCGCCTGCCCTCACCTGGTGGGCAACGGGCGGCGCGACGCCCTCGACCTGGGCACGCGAACCGACTGAACCGGGAGGCGTGAGCCGTGCAGACCCTCTACGACCCGATCGAGCCCTACGAGCAGGGGAGCCTGAAGGTGTCCCCGATCCACACGCTGCACTACGAGCTCTGCGGGAACCCGGCGGGGACGCCCGTCGTGTTCCTCCACGGCGGGCCCGGCGGCGGGACGATCCCCGATCACCGTCGCTTCTTCGACCCTGCCGCGTACCGGATCCTCGTCTTCGACCAGCGGGGCGCCGGCCGCAGCACGCCGCACGCGGCCCTCGAGGAGAACACGACCTGGGACCTGGTGGCCGACGTCGAGCGCCTGCGCGCGCACCTCGGGATCGACCGCTGGGTGGTCTTCGGCGGCTCGTGGGGCAGCACGCTCGCGCTGGCGTACGCGGAGACCCATCCCGAGCGGGTCCGGGCCCTCGTCCTCCGCGGCATCTTCCTCTGCCGGCCGAAGGAGATCCACTGGTTCTACCAGGAGGGGGCGAGCGCCATCTTCCCCGACCTCTGGGAAGAGTACCTGGCGCCGATCCCGGAGGCCGAGCGCGGCGACCTCCTGCACGCCTACTACCGCCGGCTGACGAGCGAGGATGAGGCGGTGCGGCTCGCCGCGGCGCGAGCCTGGAGCATCTGGGAAGGGAGCACCGTGCGGCTGATCCCGGACCCGAAGGTCATCGCCGACTTCGGCGAGCCCCACAAGGCGCTCGCGCTGGCCCGCATCGAGTGCCACTACTTCGTCCACCATGCGTTCTTCCAGACCGACAACTGGCTCCTCCAGCACGTGGCCGCGATCCGCCGGATCCCCGCGGTCATCGTCCAGGGCCGCTACGACGTCGTGTGCCCGACGATGAGCGCGTGGGATCTCCACAAGGCATGGCCGGAGGCCGACTTCGTCGTCGTCGCGGACGCCGGCCACCACGCGCTCGAGCCCGGGACCGTCGACGCCCTCGTCGCGGCGACCGACCGATTCCGGCAGGCGGGCTAGGTCACCCGGAGGGGGGCTCCGCCCCCCTTCCGGACCTCCCCCGAGGAGAGGTTACGCCGGCGAAGCCGGCGCCTTGGGGCGGAACAGTCGAGGCTGGCGACGAGCATCCCGGCCAGCCCGACCACCCGTCAACGGATCGTGTGCTTCCTACCAACGCACGCCGACGCACGCGTGCGCGCCTTGACAGGCCCTCCCACCACGGCTAGAGTCCTTCCAGGTTGCAAGGACCTCTAGTCCTGGTCTTGAGGGTGAGGTCCCCGGAGCGGACCTGGCCGCTTTAAAGCCCTCATTGACGATCTGCATGGCCGACTCCGGGCCGGTCAGAGGGACCTGACTCTTTCCGGGGACAGTGGACCAGGGCGTAGCAATGCGAACGCGAGGATTCTGGTTGTGTCACCGAACGAGTGACCGGCTTCGGAGGAGGTTAGGGAACGTGCTCAAGAAGGTTTCGGAAGTCAAAGGCGTGATCGTTCCCCCAGCATTTTCCAGAACCATCAAAGTGATCTTCTCCGATGGACAGGATCCTGGGATCCAGGGGTTTTCGTTTGCTGTCACCGTCGTCTCGCCCAACGGAGGAGGTACGAATTTGCACGCCGCCGGGCATTCCGCATCAGATCCGGAACCTCAGCAGCGAGCCAATGAAGATCGCGGCATTCTTCGTGCCTCCATTAGGGGTCGTCAGCAAATAACTATACCATATATTGAGATGGGCGTGATATGCTG
>CAZDYT010000877.1:0-1977 GCA_964509395.1 uncultured bacterium | reverse complement strand
CCTGGAGACGGCCTGGGCGTCATGACTGCCCCCCGCTTTGCGACAAGCCCGAATCTTCACGGGTTATCGCGTGCACCACTCCACGGCGCGGGGGCCGACGAAGGGAGGGATCCGCTACCACCCGGCCGTGACGCTGGACGAGGTGCGGGCGCTCGCCATGTGGATGACCTGGAAGTGCGCCGTCATGAATCTCCCGTACGGCGGCGCGAAGGGCGGCGTGGTCTGCGACCCGAAGCGACTGTCGGCCCAGGAGCTGGAAGCCCTGACCCGACGGTACGCGACCGAGATCGCGGTCCTGATGAGCCCGGAGGGGGACATTCCGGCCCCGGACGTCAACACCACGCCGCAGATCATGGCCTGGATCATGGACACCTACTCGATGCTGCGCGGCCACTCGGTGCCGGCGGTCGTGACCGGCAAGCCCGTCCCCGTCGGAGGCTCTCTCGGCCGCACCGAAGCGACCGGCCGAGGGGCGATGGTCACGACCCGGGAGGCGCTCGCTCGGCTCGGCCGTCCGCTCGAAGGCGCGCGGGTGGCCGTGCAGGGCTTCGGCAACGTCGGGAGCGTGAGCGCGACGCTCCTCTACGACGCGGGGGCCCGGATCGTCGCGGTGAGCGACTCACGCGGCGGGACGCTGAACCCGCAAGGCCTGGATCCGCGGAGCCTCCTGCGCCACAAGCGCGAGTCGGGCGGGCTCTCCGGGTATCCGCACGGCGACGCGATCGCGACGACGCCGGGCGGCTCGTCGGCATCGTGACGCGCCGAATCGGCAGCCTTGCCGGTCGTCGAAGACGGGCGCCTGGTGGGAATCCTGACCGAGCGGGATCTGTTACCCGTGCCGATGAAGGAGTCCCCGGGGGCGGGCGTCGACCCCGAAATCCTCGCCTGGTAGCCGGCATTGAGCCGACCGGGGGGGAGGATTTCGCAGCCCACGGACCCGGCTCAGACCTAGTAGAGGTAGGGGACCTCCGCCCGGACGACGAGGTGGCTGTCGACGCCCTTCACGCCCGGGATCGCCCGCGCCATCGTCACGAGCGCCGACTTCTGGGCTTCCGTGTCCACGACCCCCCAGAGCGAGACGATGCCGTCTTTCGCCTGCGCCACGATTCCCCGGTTCGATGCCCACGGCTCGTGGGCGATCCGGTCCTTCATCTCGCGGACGAGCTGGCCATCGGAGAGGGACGCCACCGGCCCGGCCGGGGCCGTCGCCAGGGCCTTGATGAGGTCTCCCCGACTCACGATGCCGACGAGCTGGCCGTCGGCGACGACGGGCAGCCGGCGGATGCGGCGCTCGTCCAGGATGACGGCCACGGACTCGATCGGCAGATCCGGGCTGACGCAGATCACCGAGCGCGTCATCACCTCGCCCGCGGTCGTCCCCATCGCCTTCTGATACTCCCGGGCCAGCCGCTCGCCGTCGTCGAAGAAGCTGCGCCACCACGGCACGCGCTCGCGCCGTTTCTGCCGGAGGATCAGATCCCCCTCGCTCAGGATGCCCACCACGCTGCCGCGGTCGTCCACGACGGGAAGCCCGCTGACGCCGTAGCTCACCATGAGCTGCGCCGCCTCCTGGATGGGCGTTTCCGGACGGACGGTGACGACGTCTCGCGTCATGACCTCGTAGACTTTCATGCTCCCTCCCAAGGGGGTGATGTCGCCCGGGATCGACTGCAAGCCACATGCCTCCGTAACCCCGCAAAGCTTCGAGGCGCACCCGGCTCGGCGTTGGGGCACCGCCGCCCGGACCGGGACATTCGCGCCCCAGGGGACGCCCCGGCGCGGCTCCGCCGCGGCTGCCCGGCCGAGGGATCCCGCGAACCCGGAGCGTGGATCCCGTCACGGGATCGGCCTGAGGCGGCGGTGGACGTGGAACCCGGTATCGGCCTAGACTCCTTGAGGCCCCAAACTCGTGCCGAATGAGTCAACTTTCATCGCCCAACCGCCTCGGGCCGTGGTCGAGACCCGAGCAGCCCCAGG
>CAZDYT010000876.1:0-1979 GCA_964509395.1 uncultured bacterium | reverse complement strand
CCTGCAGCGGTTCTACGTCGAGGGACTGGCCCGGGGGGCGGTCAAAGGCTAGCGCCGTGGCCGATCCCCGTCGCATCGACCATCTTGGCCGGGACGCGCACGGCCTGCGGACGCGGGACGACGGCTCGGCGCCCCGCGCTCCACCGCCTTGGCGCGGATCTCCCCGCGGCGACGGCGCCACGGATGCGCCGGCACGCCCACGCACCGGACCGCGCGGGCGGGCGCGGCGCGGAGACCCGGACCGCCGGGACCGGCTATGCGGTCGAGCCGAGCAGCCCCGCCGCCTGCGGCACCTGCAGCCGCCGGCAAGCCTCGTGCAGCGGCTTCTGAATGTCGCCCACGTGCTCGAGCACGACGCCGAGGGCCTCGGCGATCGCCGCCCGCTCGTTCCGGAAGTACTGCGTCTCGCTCTGGAGATCGCTGATCTCTTTCCGCAGCTCGGCGATCTCCTGGCGGAGCCGCTCGCACTCTTGCTCGGTCGCCTCGACGCGGCCCTTCAGGCGCTCGCGATCGTCGAGAAGTCCGGGAACCACCCGCCCGATCAGATACTGGCTCTCCTCGATCCATCGGTCGATGCGCTGCCGATCCTCGATCCCTTCCATTCGTCCACTGCTCCTTTGTCGGCCCTCGGGGCCGGTCACGTTGTTGGGGATACCTCGCACGGTCTCGACGGCTGGTTCCTGAGATCTGGCGACGACCACCCACTGGACGCGGTCGTGGGGCTCGGCGCCGGGGCTGAGCCGGCGGTCGCGTCCCGACCACTCGGGCTCGCGGGAGGGACCGGAGGGCGGCCGCTGTCGGCGGCGGCGATCGCCGATCACCCGGACGACCGGATCCCCGGCGAACTGCTGCTTCAGGTACCGATGGAGGGCAGGCTCTTCCGGGGCGACGATGACGAGGTACTCGACGACCCGATCCCGGGAGCGCGGCAGCAGGCGTGGGGAGTAGTGCTGAGGATCTTCGTCGGGGAGACGAGCCGAGCTATGCTCGATCTGGGGGAAGCTCAACTCTCCGCCTGAACCCGCCTCCCCACGCGACGTGGGGGCCGCTGTCGTTTGCGCTTCCGTCCGCCCGACCCGGGTCCCCCCATATGTCGGGGGACGCCGACTTCTATCGCACAAGGGGTTGGGGGCTGTCAAGCGGAAAAGATTCGCGACGCATTCCGGCCCCCGCATGCTCGGTCCGGCGCGGGCATTCCCGCGCGCTGCGCGCAGTGATGCGCCTCGGGCGAGCGGCCGCGACCCGCGCTCGGTCACGGCCGAGTGCTACCATGTGGCGCGATGCATGACGTCTCGACTCGCGGGGCGGTGTCGCGCTACCGCTTCGTCGCGCTCGCGCTCATCATGGCCGTCCAGACCGCGGCGAACATCGCCGCCCTCGGGCTTCCCTCGCTGGCCCCGCTCATCCGCGCCGACCTCGGGCTCAGCCGGCAGGAAGCGGGCTCGTTCATCTCCGCGTTCTACGTCGGGGGCGTCCTCACCTCCTTCCCGGCAGGATGGCTCGCCGACCGGGTCGGCGTGCGCTGGACGCTCCTCACGGGCCAGGCCCTCACCGCCGTCGGCTTCGGGCTGATGACCGTCGCGCCGGGGTACGGACCCTTGCTGGCGGCGATCGTCCTCGCGGGCGTCGCGTTCGGCGCGGTGAACCCGAACTCGACGAAGGGCGTCCTCGTCTGGTTCCCGGCCCGGAGCCGCGCCACCGTCGTGGGGATCAGCGCCCAGGGCTCGCCGGTGTAGGGATCGGGGGTCTGGAACTTCTTGCCGGAGGACGCATCGCACCACTTGCCGTCGATGTAGGTCTGGTACTCCTTGAGCTTGGTCGGCCGATCTTGCATGGCGTCCTCCGCTGCGGGGGTGATGGGGAAATCTCGGCCAAGGCTAGTGCGCGACGAGCAAGCGTTCAACCACTGTCATCCCGGACGTCGCACAGCGACGATCCGGGACCCAGCGTCATATGCGCGATGTGTGGCTCTGGGTCCC
>CAZDYT010000875.1:0-1980 GCA_964509395.1 uncultured bacterium | reverse complement strand
CTCGTCTGGTACGGCCTCTCGCGGGATCAGGTCCCGACGCTCGCCAACCTCGGGGCCGTCCTTGCCGACGGCGACACCTGGCGAGTCCTCGCGAACACGCTGTACGTCGCCGCGGCCACGACCGTGCTCGGCGGAGCCCTCGGAACCGTGCTCGCCCTCCTCGTCGCCCGGACCGACCTGCCGGGGCGTGCCCTGTTCCAGGGGGTCCTCATCCTGCCCTATCTGGTCCCCCCGTTCATCGGCGCCATGGCCTGGCTCTACGTCCTCGGCCCGACCGGGCTCGTCAACCAGGCGTGGATGGCGCTCTCGGGGAGCCCGGACCCGCTCCTCGGCATCTACGGGAGCGGCGGCATCGTGCTGGCGATGACGCTCTACAAGTACCCGATCGCGTACCTCACGGTCCTCGCGGGGCTCGAGCGGGTCGATCCGGCCCTCGAGGAGGCGGCGCGAAGCGCCGGCGCGAGTCCCTGGCGGATGGCCCGCGACGTGACGCTCCCCCTCGTCGCGCCCAGCATCGCCGCCGGCATGACGCTCGTCTTCCTCTCCGCCATGGCCGAGTTCGGCACGCCCGCCATCCTCGGGTTCCCCGCGAAGTACTTCGTCCTGGCGACCAAGATCTATCGGACCGTCCTCGACTTCGACCGGCCGTACAACCTCCACGTCGCGGCCGCGCTCTCGCTCCTCCTCGTCGCCGTCGCCGGCGGCGTCCTCGCGCTCCAGCGCTGGTGGTTCGGCGAGCGGGGCTTCGGGGTCATGGGCGGTCCCGGGGGCGCCCCGGTGGTTCCGCTGGGCCGAGCTCGACGGTGGCTCGGCGCCGGCGTGACCCTCTTCGTGCTCCTGACCTCGGCGCTGCCGCTCGGCGCGGTCCTGCTGACGGCGCTCACGCGCGCCTACGGGCGGCCGCTCGGCCTGGACAACCTCGGCCTCGAGAACTTCCGCCTCATCCTGTTCCACTTGCCCGCCGTGTGGCGCGCCACGCGGAACAGCCTCGTGCTCGCGGCCTGCGCAGCGACGGTCTGCGTGATCCTCGCGCTCGCCGTCGCGTACCTCCAGCAGCGGGCGCGGCTCCGTGGGAGCGGCGTGCTCGAGACGCTCGTCACGCTCCCGTTCGCCGTCCCCGGGACCGTGCTCGCGCTGGCCATCGTGCTCGCCTTCCTGCGGCCGGTCTTCGGGCTCCGGCTCTACAACACGCTGTGGATCATCCTCATCGCCTACGTGGCACGCTTCCTCGCCCTCGCCCTCCGTCCCGTCGGGGCCGCGCTCCTCCAGCTCCACCCGGCCCTGGAAGAGGCCGCCCGCGCGTCGGGAGCCTCGCTCTGGCGCAGCCTCGCCGATGTCACGGTGCCGCTCCTCCGCGGAGCCCTGCTCGCCGCGTGGCTCCTGGCGGCGGTGCCGGCCCTCACCGAGCTGACGCTCTCCGTCATCCTCTGGTCGGCCGGCAACGAGACGATCGGGGTCATGGCCTTCAACCTCCACGAGGAGGGCAAGGTGCTCCTCTCGGCGGCGCTCGCGAGCCTCATCGTGGCCGTGTCGCTGGGCGCGCACGTCCTCACGCGTTACCTGGCGGCACCGACCCTGCGGGATGCATGACCCAGGACGCCAGCGCCGTCCAGCTGCTCGCGGTCGAGAAGCGCTTCGGCCCTCGTGGGGACACCGTCGCGGTGCGGGGCGTCACGCTCGCGGTCCCCCCGGGCGCGTTCGTCGCCGTGCTCGGCCCCTCGGGCTGCGGCAAGACGACGACGCTCAGGATGGTGGCCGGCTTCGAGCACCCCTCGGCCGGCGAGATCCGCATCCGCGGGACGACCGTCTCCGCTCCCGCCCGCGCCATCTTCGTCCCCCCCGAGGGACGCCGGATCGGGATGGTCTTCCAGTCGTACGCCGTCTGGCCGCACATGACGGTGGCCGAGAACGTCGGCTATCCGCTGCGGCTCCGGCGGGTGCCGCCGGCCGAGCGAGGGGCGCGGGTCGAGGCGCTCCTCG
>CAZDYT010000874.1:0-1980 GCA_964509395.1 uncultured bacterium | reverse complement strand
GGCGGCCGATCGTGGCGTGCGGGTTTACGCTCACGCGCCGACGAGCAGCTCCTTGTAGTAGTTGAAGCGCTCCTGCATGAAGCCGCTCTCCACCATGTTGTCGGCCCACATGTCCAGGAAGAACTTCCAGGCCGGGTCGCCGTGGCGGATCGCCCACGTGTTGGCGCCGCGGCCGAAGGGGTTCGCCTCGTCCACGACGTGCGCCCAGGAGTTCTTGGCCGCGAAGGCGAGGATGTCCAGGTCGCCCATCACCACGAGGTCGGCCTTCTTCACCCGCACCGGCTCGGCGGAGAGCACGACCTGGCCCGTGATGGTGATGATCTTGGCCTTCGGGAAGAGCATCTTCAGGACGTGCTCCTCGCGGGTGCCCACGGTGACCGAGAACGTGACGTCCGGCCGGTTGAAGTCGGCGGCCGACTTGAAGCGGCCCGCGCTGTCCTTGTGGGAGATCGCGAGGTGGCCCTTGTGCCACATCGGCGCCACGTAATTCACGACGAGGGCCCGCGGGATCGTGTAGAACAGCGAGGAGACGAACACGTCGAAGTCGCCCTTGCGGAGGCCCACCGTCGCGTTGGCCCACGACACCTCCTGGTACTCGAGCTTCACCTCCAGCTCCTTGGCGAAGTCCTCGGCCACGTCGTAGTAGATCCCCGCCAGCTTGTTGGTCTTGGCGTCCCGGTAAAACCAGGCCGGGGTCTGGGAGTAGCCGACCTTCAGCTTGCTGTCCTTCTTGACGCGGGCGAGCACCGAGTTCGGGTCGATCCCGGACTCCAGGAGCTGGGCGTGGGCCTCCTTGAGCCAGCCGGAGCCGGGCAGCATCGTGGCGCCCGCCGCGAGCCCGCCGAGACCGAGGGCGCCCTTCAGGAACGCGCGCTTACCGAGCTTCGTCCCCATTTCCGCCTCCTTTGTGAGTGGCCTGTGAGTGGCCGTCCGGCACGGCGTCCTCGCTCTCCCGGGTCAGGTGTATCGGAGCCGCAGCCGGTCCGCGTACCACTTGTTCGCCGCCGAGAGGGCGAAGACGATCACGACGTAGATGAGCGCCGTCACCGAGAGGATCTCGATCGGCTCGAACCAGATCGAGGTCAGCCGCAGGGCCTGATACATGAGGTCGGGCACCGCGATCACCGACACCAGCGTTGAGGACTTCACGACCACGAGGAACTGGTTCATGATCGACGGCGCCATGACGACGAGGGCCTGCGGCAGGACGATGCGGCGCATCGTCAGCGCCGGAGACATGCCGAGCGAGTGAGCCGCCTCGCGCTGCCCGCGGACGACGCCCTCGATGCCGGCCCGGAAGGTCTCCGCGAGGTAGCCGCTCGACTGGAGCGCCAGCGCCGTCCAGCCGGCCGCGAAGAAGCCCTTCGGCCAGCCGAAGAGCTCGGGCCACACGTAGCTGACCCACATCAGCTGGACGTAGATCGGCGTGTTCCGGCAGAACTCGATGTAGAGCACGGCCAGCCAGCGGAGCGGCCGGACGTAGAGCCGCACGAGACAGACGGCGAGGCCCGCCACGAGGGCGACCGCCATCGCAATGGCGCACACCTCGGCGGTGACGAGCAGGCCCTCGAGGAGCCGATCGCGGTGGTTCCAGACCGTGCGCCGGAGCACGTCCATCGCCACGCCCCGTCAGGCCCAGCCGCGCTGCCGCCACGCCTCGGTGAACCGCCGCACGGACGTGGACATGCCGAAGATCGCGGCGAAGTAGATGAACGCGGTGCCCGAGTAGAGGGGCATGGGCCGCATCTCCTCCGCGGTGATGATGGAGACCTGGTACATGAGGTCCGCCACCGAGATCAGGGAGACCAGCGTCGTCGCCTTGAAGAGGGAGATGAACTGGTTCATCGCCTCCGGCAGCATCCGGCGGACGGCCTGGGGCAGGATGATCCGGCGGAGGGTCAGGGGGCCGGACATCGCGAGCGAGCGCACCGCCTCGACGTGCCCGCGCGGGATCGCCTGGATCCCCGCCCGGAAGGTCTC
>CAZDYT010000873.1:0-1981 GCA_964509395.1 uncultured bacterium | reverse complement strand
GGCCGAGCTCGGGGAGGTGCTGCCGGCAGGCTTCGACGACACCCTGATCGATGTCGACCATGACCGCCTTGGCGACCGACGCGTAGCGGAGCACCTCGCGCAGCGTCGCCCCCTCCCCGCCCCCGATGACGAGGGCCGCCGTGGGCCCGGGGTGAAGGATCATCGCCGGGTGGACGAGGCTCTCATGGTAGATAAACTCGTCCGCCACGCTCGACTGGATGCGCCCGTCCAGGACGAGGCACTTCCCGTAGCTGGCCGTCTCGAGGATCTCCATCTGCTGGAACTTGGTCTGGAGGGCGAAGACGGTCCGATTGATGGCGTGGAAATGCCCTTCGGTGAGGGTGGTCGTCTCAAAAAACCACTTGTAGATATTCGGCGGGGCCATTCGCTGCGGCACCCTCCCTGTAGGTCTTTCGGAGAATCCCTGCACTGCCCGGGAACACGCCTCGCTTGACCTCCACGCACGAGGCCCGGCTGGCCCCGAACTGCTCCACCAGGTACGACGCGGCCTCGCCCGGCTTGAGGCTGTCGCCGCAGGAAAAGATGTCGACGGCGGCATACCGGTACTCGGGCCACGTGTGGATGGACAGGTGGGACTCCGCAATCACCACCACGCCGGAGATCCCGAACGGGTTGAACTCGTGAAACACCACGTCGATGATCGTGGCGTCCGCGCGCCTCGCGGCCTCCACCAACGCCGTCTTCACGGTTTCAAGGTTGTTGAGGATCTCGGAGCCGCAGTCATGCAGCTCCAACAGCAGGTGACGCCCCAGGCTGTGCAATCCGATCAACCCCCTTTCCTCGCCCGAGACCCCACGGCCATCCGGCCGGGATCTCTTCGCCGAAAAATTCCACACGGGGCGAATTTTCGCCTGAATTATAGAGCACGAAGACCCCAATGCAAGGAAAAAATGCTTGCGTTTTACTTTCGGGCCAGTATCATCAGACCGGCTTCGACCGAAACTTGGCGCGTCCGGCGCGGCGCTGGAGACAGACGAGGGCGCGACGGCCCCGGGTGTGCTCGGCAGGCGCCCTCGCGAAAGGCTCCCAGACAGGAGCGACGGCCCGCAGGCCGACGACCGACGGCGTCACCCCCGGCAGCACGGCGCGGCGCGAGCAGCTCGAGGAGGTGGCGATGATCTGGAAGAAGGTGACGAAGGTGGCGGCCACGGCCGGGTGCGCGGAGGGCGGCACCGCCCTCAACGCGTTCGACAACGCGCTCCTGACGGCCGGGATCGGGAACGTGAACCTCGTCAAGGTCTCCAGCATCATCCCCCCCGACGTGGACGTCGTCGACCTCCCCCCGATCAAACCGGGCGCCCTCGTGCCCGCAGCCTACGCGGCCATCACCAGCGAGACGCCCGGCGAGACCATCGCGGCGGCGGTCGGCTACGCCCTGGCCGAGGACCGAACCCGGGCGGGGGTCATCATGGAGTACCACGCCCAAGCCGACCGGCCGACCGCGGAGCGGGCCGTCCGGGCGATGCTCACCGAGGCCTTCGCCGTCCGCGGGGAGCGGATTCGGGAGCTCCGGGTCGTGGCCGTCGAGCACCGTGTGGCGAAGCTTGGGTGCGCGCTCGCCGCGGTGGCGCTCTTGTCCGAAGACGACCTGTTGTAGCCGACGAACCGCCCTCTTCGCTGGGGGAGAGGGTTAAGTGAGGGGGACCATGGCACCAGGCGAAGAACCTTCACCCCGGCCCGCTCCCTGCAAGGGACAGGGAGCGGACGCGAAGCCATGGGCCTGAGCCCCGCCCGGCTTCCCTTCATTGCCTGCCGCCCCGACCCCCACGGGGCCGACATCGTCCTCTACGGCATCCCCTTCGAAGGCCGGGTGAACCAGCGGGGCGGGGCCGCCCTGGGGCCCGGGCAAATCCGGCGCGCCTCGGATCTCCTGGAAACCTACGTCCCGAGCCTCGGCCTGGACCTCACCGACCTGGCCCTCGCCGACGCGGGCGACGTGCCGGTCCCCGACGCGGAGCCC
>CAZDYT010000872.1:0-1994 GCA_964509395.1 uncultured bacterium | reverse complement strand
GAATTGGGGAGGAGTTATGGCGAGTGACAAGGAGCAGCGGACGCTGAAGGCTCATGGCGGCGTCAAGCTGGTGATGCGCTACATGCAGGTGACGCGCGAGCGGGTGGACGCGCGACTCGCGGAGCTGATCTCGGAGGCCAGACTGCTCGACCAGATGGGGGCCGAGATCACGGCGATGGCCTTGGACCGCCGCGTCCCTGAGCAGGAGGCAGCGTATCGGGAATTCGTGAAGCACGCCGCCGGCGCCATCGAGCGTTGCCGAGAAGTGCTTGCCCGCATGGAAGAGGATGGGCGGGAAGTGCTGGTGGTCAAGGTGCCCGTGCCGGTCAAGGCCCCGCCCGAGCCCAGCACCAACTGAACCGAGTGGACCTTGGTCCGACGCCTCCTCTCCCGCGTTCGGGGGACAGTGAGGTGGTGATCGCCCATCTCGGCCGAGGCTCATCAGCGCACGGCGATGTACAGCGTCTTCATGTCTTGAATGCGGGATGCACCCATGATGACAGTTCAGGCCCTGACCCACGCCAAGGGCGACTACTACCTGGCCCTCGCCAGGGACGATTACTACCTGAAAGGGGGCGAGCCGCGCGGACGGTGGCTCGGCGAAGGGGCCGAAGCGCTCGGACTTGCGGGGCCGGTCGATAGGCCCGAGTTCACGTCGCTCATGAGGGGTTTCTCGCCCTTCGGCACGGACCCGCTGATCCAGAACGCGGGCGACCCGAAGCACCAGCCCGGCTGGGATGTCTGCTTCAGCGCCGTAAAGTCGGTGAGTGCCCTCTGGACGCAGGCCGAGCCGGACGTGCGAAGGGAAATCCAGCAGGCGCAGGACGAGGCGGTAAAGGCGGCCCTTGAATATCTCCAGGACGCCGCTGCGTTCACCCGGCGGGGCAAAGGGGGCCAGACGCAGGAGAAGACGAAGCTAATCGTCGCGGCGTTCGAGCACGGTACGAGCCGAGCCCAGGATCCCCAGCTGCACACCCATTGCCTGATCATGAACGTCGGCGTCCGGGCGGACGGGACAACTGGGACCATTCTTAGCCAGCCGCTCTACGTTCACAAGATGGCCGCCGGCGCGATTTACCGCGCGGAGCTTTCCAATCAGCTCGAAAAGCGGCTGGGCGTGGTGCTGGAGAGGGGGCCGAAGTTCGAGTTCCAGGTGAAAGGCGTGCCGGAGAGCCTCTCCAAGGAGTTCTCGAAGAGGCGGGAGCAGGTGGAAAAGGCCCTCGCCGAGGCCGGACTGTGGGGGGCCAAGGCCGCGGCGAAGCTGACCCTCATGACCCGACCGCCGAAGGGACACCTGCCGCGCGCCGAGCTGCTGGCCACCTGGCAACAGGTTGGACGGCTTCACGGCTTCACGGCTGATGACGTAGACCGGCTCCTCATGCAGCAGCCGCACCGGCCGGACCTGGCCGGGAGGGTGAATGCTTGCATCCGGACCGCGGCCGAAAAGATCACGCGGCAGGCTAGCCATTTTCCCGAGCGGGAGCTGGTGCGCCACACCGCCGTGGAGGCCCAGGCGATGGGGATCGCGGCGTCGGTGCTCCGGCACATGGTCAAGGAATCGCTCGCCCGCTCGCCCGAGTTCGTCTGCGTCGGCAGGTCCAGGGGCGAGATCCACTACACGACGCGGGACATGCTCGCGCTCGAAAAGAAGATGCTGGGCCACGTCGAGGGCCTGAAGACACTCCCGTCCAAGGCGGTGCGCGAGAAAACAGTCCAGTCGGTCGAGGAGTCGCTCAGCGACGAGCAGAAGCGAGCGCTCCGGCACGTGACGCAAGCGACCGGATCGATCCAGGTGGTCTCGGGCCTGGCCGGCACGGGCAAGACCTCGACTTTGCGCGCCACGCGGGAGGCGTTTGAGAGGGAGGGCTTCCAGGTCATCGGGGCCTGCCTGTCCGGCAAGGCCGCCCAGGGCCTGGAAGAGGGCGCCGGGATCAAGAGCAGTACGCTGGCGAAGCTCATCGGCATGCCAGAAGTCGGCTACCGGGGCGAGCTGG
>CAZDYT010000871.1:0-2002 GCA_964509395.1 uncultured bacterium | reverse complement strand
ACCCCGCTGACCTTCGCCCAGCGCCTGTCCGAGGACGCGGGCGGCGCCCGGATCTACCTCAAGCGCGAGGACCTCTGCCATACGGGCGCCCACAAGATCAACAACACGCTCGGCCAGGGGCTCTTGGCGGTCCGCATGGGGAAGCCGCGGATCATCGCGGAGACGGGCGCGGGCCAGCACGGCGTGGCCACCGCGACCGTCGCCGCGCTCCTCGGGCTCCGGTGCGAGGTCTACATGGGCGAGGAGGACATGGCGCGGCAGGCGCTGAACGTCTTCCGGATGGAGATCCTGGGCGCGCGGGTCATTCCCGTCGGGTCCGGGAGCCGCACGCTCAAGGATGCGATGAACGAGGCGCTCCGCGACTGGGTGACGAACGTCCGCACGACCTACTACTGCATCGGCTCCACGGCGGGGCCCCATCCCTACCCCATGATGGTCCGCGACTTCCAGGCCGTGATCGGGCGCGAGGTGCGCCGGCAGATGCCGGACGGGCTCCCCGATGTCCTCATCGCCTGCGTCGGCGGCGGGTCGAATGCGCTCGGCCTCTTCTCCCCCTTCCTGGGCGAGCCCGGTGTCCGGCTCATCGGCGTCGAGGCCGCCGGCGAGGGGCTCCACCCCGGGCGTCACGCGGCGCCGCTCTCGGCCGGGGCGCCCGGCATTCTGCACGGAAGCCTTTCCTACCTGCTTCAGGACGAGGACGGGCAGGTCCGCCCGGCTCACTCCGTCTCGGCGGGTCTCGACTACCCGGGCGTCGGGCCCGAGCACGCGTGGCTCAAGGAGACGGGTCGGGCGGAATATGTCGCGGTCACCGACAAGGAGGCGCTGGAGGCCTTCAGCCTCCTCGCGCGCCTCGAGGGACTGATCTCCGCCCTCGAATCGGCCCACGCGGTCGCCTACGCGGTCCGGCTTGCCCCGACGCTCCCCCGGCAGGCGCGCATCGTGGTCGGGCTCTCCGGGCGGGGCGACAAGGACGTCGACGCCGCCCGGGCCCTGCTCGGAGACAGTCGCCGAGCATCGTGAGCATGGGGCAGGACCGTGGGGCCGATTGAGGCGACCTTCGCGCGGCTGCGCGCGGAGGGCGCGCGCGCCCTGATCCCGTACTTCACGGCGGGGGACCCGAGCCTCGAGGTGACGCGGCTCCTCGTCGAGGAAGCGGCCGCGCGCGGCGCGGACGTGATCGAGCTGGGCCTCCCGTTCTCGGACCCGCTTGCCGACGGGCCGACCATCCAGCGCGCCGGCGCCCGCGCCCTCGCGGGCGGCGTCAGCCTGACCAAGCTGCTCCCGGTCGTCGCGGCGCTCCGCGGCCAGATCGGGGCGCCGCTCGTCCTGATGACCTACCTGAACCCGCTCCACCGATACGGCCTCGAGGCGGTGACGCGGGATCTCGCGCAGGCAGGCTTCGCGGGCCTCATCGTCCCCGACCTGTCGCTCGAAGAGGGTGGCCCCGTCGCGCGGGCCGCGCACGCCGCCGGCCTCGAGCTCGTGCAACTGGCCGCGCCCACCAGCGGACCCGCGCGACTCCGCCGGATCGCGCGGCGGAGCCGCGGCTTCGTCTACCTGGTCGCGCTGACCGGCATCACCGGTGAGCGCACGGAGCTCCCGCCGGACCTCGTGGCGCTCATCCGGGACCTCCGGGCGGTGACGACCAAGGCGATCTGCGTGGGCTTCGGCGTCTCGACGCCGGCGCACGTCGCCGAGGTCGTCCGGTACGCCGACGGGGCGATCGTCGGGAGCGCGATCGTCCGCCTGATCGAGACGCTGGCGGGCGATCCGGCCCTGGTCTCGAAGGTCGGCGACTTCATCGCCGCCCTCAAGGACGCCACGCGGCACCCCGCCGGGGCCGCCCAGGGGTAAAATCGCGCTATGGCGTCCAGGGGAAGCCGCGTGTCAGCGCCGATCGAGCCGGGGGGTTCCTGGTGCTGCGTACCGGGGGGAGGCAGGCCCGATCCGTTCGCCTTGTCCATCTCGGCCGTGACGCGCTCGGCCTCTGGCCTCGCGGACG
>CAZDYT010000870.1:0-2005 GCA_964509395.1 uncultured bacterium | reverse complement strand
AATGGCCTGCGCGACTATCTGCGCAGCTTCGGCGTGTGGGCGCTCATCGCACCGCTCCCCTCCTGACCGCTCATGTACGCCAACGGGCTCCTGTTCGGGACGCTCTGGGGCGGACTCCTGTCCTGGGTGAGCATCCTCCTCTCCGCGGTGCTCTGTTTCGGCCTGGCCCGCCTCTTCGGCCGGCCGCTCGTCGAGCGGTTCGTCAGCCCGAGGGCGCTCGCGTGGGCCGATCGGCACGTCGCCCGCTTCGGCCCGTTCGCCATCTTCCTCGGACGACTGATCCCGCTGACCTCGTTTGCCCTCTTGAGCGACGCGGCCGGACTCACCCCAATGCGCCTCGCGCCGTTCTGCGTCGCCACGGGACTCGGGATGAGCCCGGCGATCTTCCTGACCGCCGCGGCGGCCGACGCCGGATGGCGGTCGCCGTGGGCGCTGGTCGGCGGGTGCGCCTGATCGCCGCCCTCGCGGGCCTCGCGACCTTGCTCCGGCCCGCGCTCATGCGCCGGCTCGGGAGTCCCTCCGGCGAGCCATCGCCGCCGATCTGAAGCGGCCCCGCAGCCGGGATCGAGCCCCCCTTCGAGGACGATCAGGCGCCGCGCCCGAAGTACTCGGCCAAGCGCTGGCGCAGGAAGAGGCGCGACCGGTGGACTCGCGACTTGACGGCGGGCAGGCTGATCCCGAGCAACTCGGCAATCTCCGGGTTAGGGAGCCCCTCCAGGTCGTGGAGCACGAACGCCGTCCGGTAGTCAGCGGGCAAACTATCGATCGCGTCCTGGAGCCGCCGCCGCGCTTCCGCTTGCACGGCGGGATCCTCGAACGCCACGGTCCAATCGTGCACCGACTCGACCAGGTGGCCGTCGGAGTCGAAGGACGGGAGAAGCTCCTCCCAGGAGACCTCCTCCTTCCCCCGCCGGCTCCGCAGCTTCTGATAGGCGGCGTTGACCGTGATGCGGTAGATCCAGCTGCCGATCGCCGACTCGCCCTTGAAGGTGTCGATCTTGCGGACGATCGCCCAGAGGACGTCCTGGGTGACCTCCTGGGCGTCTTCCGGCCTTCCGGTGACCCGCACGGCAAGCCGGTAGATCCTCGCACCGAAGCGGGCGACGAGCTCTTCGACGGCCTCCGGCGTCTGCGCGAGGAGTTCCTGATGGAGGCGCTCGTCCGACCACTGGGCTGGCGCCGAGGCGCGCTCGCTCACCGAGTCCTCCGGGCCGTCCCGGCGAGGGAGACGGCCCCGGGCACAAGCTGCATTCGGATCCTCCCCGGGGCGGGCAAGGTTGGCTGTCCTGGGCGGCGCGGCCTTCCTACGTATCACGGCCGCCGGGCGCGGTCAAGCGTGGCGCCGTTGCTTGACACGACTCCAGCGGTCGGGTAGTCGTGGAGCGGTGTTCCTTTTCGGACAGGAGCTGAATGCTGGGGCCCCGCCGAGCGTCCGAACGCCCAGAGGCACCCCGCGATGTGGCGTCGACCGACGTTCGTGAGCCTCGTAGCTCTGGCGCTGACGCTCGGCCCCTCCCTCGTGAGCCCGCTCCTCGGGGACCAGGCGGTCGCGCAGTCCCAGCTCGCGCCACAGCCGCCTCCCCCGCCACAGGTGGAGTCCCCCGGGCGGCCCCCGAATCCGAACGCCGTGTGGATCTCCGGGCACTGGCTCTGGCGGAGCGGGCGCTACGAGTGGGAGCCCGGGCGCTGGGAGACCCCGCCGCCCGGAGCGGCCTACATCCCCGGACACCACCGGAGCACCGGGCAGGGGTGGGTGTGGGAGCCCGGCCGCTGGCGCAAGCCGTAATCGGCGATCCCTCCGCCCCGGCGACGCGGCTGTCCCACCGACCGGCCTGCCCAGCCTCTAGACACTCCACGCGCCGCTGACCGAAGCCCCCCGCGCGCAGGCTTCGCCCGCGCCAGTCGAGGGGGAAGGGTCGGAGGCGGCGTCGCCCCCCGTCGAAGCTAGAACGCTTGTTCGCCCACAGTCTGCACGAACGCGTCAGGGTTGGCCACGGGACTCTCG
>CAZDYT010000869.1:0-2006 GCA_964509395.1 uncultured bacterium | reverse complement strand
CCGTGGCGAGCGTGTAGCCGGCCCGCGCGCCCATCGCCTTGTAGGCGGGGTGACCGATGTACGGGGTGTTCTGAATGACCCCGCCGCAGGCACCCGCCAGGATCGTCGCGATCGATTCCGTGAGGAGGATGTCGCGGGTTCGGTAGCGGTCGCCGGCGGCGATGGCGCTCTCCGTGTTGTCAATCCCGCCGATGATGGTCGCCAGTGCGAACGGCATCGCCACCGGAAGCGCGCTCCAGGTCGCCGACAAAGCGTCGAGCCACGCGACGGTCGGCCACGGGATCGCCAGCCGCCACGCGCTCGGCAGCGCGAGGGTCGACGGGACCCCGGCGACGCCGAACGCGCGCTCGGCGGCATAGACGAGGCCACCCGCGACGACGGCGGCCAGGGCGCCCGGGACCCGCCAGGGGAGCGCGATCCCCCCGACGAAGGTCACGAGGATGAGCCCGAGGGCCACGAGCCCGACCAGCGGGTCGGCGAAGACCTTCAGCGCCGGGAGAAACGCGATCAGCAGGATCGCGACACCAGCGATCGACCCCAAGAGGCCTGCCCGTGGCACCCCACGGCGGACCGATTCCCCGGCGAACGAAAGGATCACCTTGGCGACTCCCATCGCGACGGTCGTCCCCATCCCGACCTTCCAGGCCAGGATCGGATCCTTCGTGAGGAGCATCGTGGGGCCGATGACGCCGAAGGTGATCCCGAACATGGAAGGCGTGTCGATCCCGAAGGGCATGGCCGTCACGTCGCTGCGACCGGTCTCCCGCGCAAGCCGCACGGCCAGCCAGGTGTAGACGAGATCACCGACGAGCACGCCGATGGCCGTTCCGGGGATGATGCGGTAGAGCACGAGGTCGGGTGGGAAGTGGAAGACCCCGATCAGGAGCCCGGCGAGGACGACGAGGTTGGTCATGTTGTCGACGACGAGGCCGAACGCGGCGTTCACGTCGCCCGTTGCGTACCAGCGATACGCCGTCACCGTCGGGCGCCTCCGCCATCGGCCCACCACCGAGCAGCCGGGTGCGCAGCCAGGAATGAAATGATCACGACAATATCGTTTACAATCAAAGAGTTACCGCCATGTGATTACAACATCACTTGAGATGAACGGGGCTTCCGGCCATAACGGAAACTTGGCGATGCCGGAGCCCCCTGCATAAAATACTCTCGATGAACCCGACCACCCAAGGGGCCGACACCCTGATCATCCTTTCGCGCGATCAGGCAACCCTCTACGAGTTCCTCAAGCCCCGGCAAGAGGCGGGCACGCCGCGAACGCTCGTCCTCCTGGACCGGCGGGTCGGCGAGCGCCGGCGCGATGGTCACGGCGGCGACGGTCCCCCGACGGTGCCGGAGCGCCGGCGGGGCGATCGGCGGGCTCCGACTCCCGAGGCCGCTCTGGCGCTCCTGTCGGTCCTCGGGTTCATGATCCTGCACCGCGAAGGGGACCGCTGGGTCCCCTGATCTCAGGCAGCCCCCTCCCCACGGGCCGGCCCGAGTTCGTTCAGGCCGAGCGCGTTCCCTCGGGTTCAGCCGCCAGGCGGCGGACATCCGCCCGGATCCGCTCGGCCAGCGCCTCGCACCAGGCAAAGCGCGTGCGCCCCTCGGCCACCTCGGCATAGGCGAACTCGAGGGGCGGGCTCGCGGCGGGCGGGTGCACGAGCCCCTCCAGCACCAGCCGAAGGCCGTAGGAGCGACCCTCTCGGCCGTCGTCCATCTCGACGATCGCTTCGACGCGGGGGGACTCGCGCTTGCCGTGGGAAGTGGCGAAGTTCCCGAGCCACCGCCCCAGCTCCTCGTAGCTGGCCTGGACCCTCGGGTTCATGCGCCGCGAATCTTAATGGAGCGGAGAGTCCGCGTCAATACGCGGCGCCGGTTCCACTGCACCGGCGGGAAGCTCAGCCTCGGTCGCGCGCGTTCAGCCGCCTCCAGCCCCGCTGGGCAAGCGCCCGGGACGCCCAGAGGCCGGGACGGCCGCGCGGCCGCAGGCCGTGCGCGTCCCGGCC
>CAZDYT010000868.1:0-2009 GCA_964509395.1 uncultured bacterium | reverse complement strand
ATATTGATCGCTCTCCTGGCGATCCGGTTAGTTCTGCGGCGATCTGAGCATCCGAGCCGACTGACCGTCCGACTGAAGGATAGGCCCGGCGCCCGAGACATCCACCATGACCAACTCGTGTTCACTACCCGCGACTTCGTTCTGCGGGACCTGCTGGTCATCGCGCTGCGAGACGCCGGCGTCCCCAAATGTTGCCATCTCGTGCAGTACCGCGAGGGCTTCGTCCACCTTCCACTAAGCCCGGATCCACCGAACGCCCGGACCGATTTGGCTGCGGGGAGACGCAGACAGGCGCCCCTCTGAACTGAGAAACTGATGGTGAAACAGCCAACAGCAGACTCAGCAGAGGAGCACCTGATTGATGCAATTATCGCACATGCTCGACCGGGTTGATGTGGCCTTCGACGACCACCGGCTCATCGACCACGCCGGGCTGCTGCTGCCGGCGACGCTGGCCGCGCATCTCGGACTGCGCGAGCTGGTCGACCGCCACGTCGATCTCGGCGCGACGCCCGGCCGGGCGAACGCCGGGGACAAGCTACTGACGCTCGTCGCCTCGGTCCTGGCCGGGGGAGACTGCATCGACGACGCGAACGCGCTGCGAGCGGGCGGGACGGGCGCGGTGCTCGGCCACACCGTCAAGGCCCCGTCCACCCTGGGCACGTTCCTGCGCAGCTTCCGCTGGGGCCACGTGCGCCAGCTCGATGCCGTCAGCCGCGTGCTGCTCTCCCGGGCCTGGGCGGCCGGCGCCGGACCGGGCGCGGCGCCCTGCACGATCGATCTGGACTCGACGATCTGCGAGACCTACGGCCTCACCAAGGAGGGTGGCTCGCATTACACCTACACCCACGTGCGCGGCTATCACCCGCTGCTCGCGGTCGCGGCTGGGACCGGCGACGTGCTCCATACGCGACTGCGAGGTGGCAACGCGAGCTCGGGTCGCGGCTCCGGGAGCTTCTTGTCGGAGACGATCGAGCGGGTGCGCGACGCCGGGGCGACGGGCGCACTAACGATGCGGGCGGACAGCGGCTTCTACAGCCACGCGGTCGTGGCTGCGGCCCGCAAGCGGCGCGTCCGCTTCAGCATCACCATCCGCCAGAGCCCCGCCACCCGCCGGCTCATCGAGGCGATCCCAGAGCGCGCGTGGACCCCGATCCCGTACTGGCTCGACGGCGGAGCGGACGTGGCCGAGACGACGTATACCCCGTTCGCGTCGAAGCCGGACGCCACGCCGGTCCGGCTCATCGTGCGCCGGGTGCGGCCGACCCCGGGCTCCCAGCTCGCGCTCTTCGCGACGTACGACTACCACGCCTTCATCACCGATCGCGACGGCGACACGCTCACGTTGGAAGCCGACCATCGGCGCCACGCTGAGATCGAGAACGCGATCCGCGATCTCAAGTACGGGGTGGGCCTCAACCATCTCCCGTCCGGAAAGTTCGGCGCCAACGGAGCGTGGCTCGCGATCCAGGTGATCGCCCACAACCTCGCTCGCTGGACCGCCCGGATCGGCCTCAAGGCGGGGATCGTCACGACGAAGACTCTCCGCCGCCGGCTGTTCAGCCTCCCCGGCCGGCTGACCCGCTCCGCCCGCCGGCTCACCCTGCATCTCCCGGCGCGCTGGCCGTGGGCGCTCCCCTTCGCCGTCGCGCTCAGCCGGCTGCGGGCGCTCCCGCTCCTCGCCTGACCCCGGCCACACTGCCCTCCGCCGTCAGCGGCCTGGCGCCAGCCTGTCCGTCCACCGGCCGTCGGGCGTCCCAGAGCGCCTCACTGACGGTCATAGGCCCACCGTCCGCGCTTCCGCGACCCAGCCGGGGCGTCCGGGTCGCGTCCCCACCGGACGAACCCTGCGAATGGGCCTCCGCGCGCCCTCAGACGATCAGCACCGGTGGATTTGAGTTTAACTAGCGCTGGTCGGTAACGCGACTTCGGCAACGCCCTGGATGGCCCGTTCGCCGCGGATGTCCTCCACGAAGACATCAAGTTTGACGATAGTCTGGTCGCCCTCT
>CAZDYT010000867.1:0-2011 GCA_964509395.1 uncultured bacterium | reverse complement strand
GCACCGAACAGAGGCGACGCCACGCGGGCGACCTCGGTACGCTGCTCTTCCCAGGTGCCCGCCCCCGCCAGCGTGGCCGAGGTGCCCACGCACTGGAGCTGTTCCGCCGAGACAGCATCCCGGGTCCGCCGAACCAGGAACGCGACGTCGGCGCCCTGCCGGCCCCGATAGGTGTGCAGCTCGTCGAGCACAAGAAAGCGGAGGCCCGTGGCCGCCCGGACCAGGCCTTTCTCGTAGGGCCGGGTCAGCAGGAGCTCCAGCATCACGTAGTTCGTCAGCAAGATGTCGGGTGGGCGCGCGATGATCCGCTGGCGCTCCTCATCTCGTTCCTGACCGGTGTACCGCGCGAACGTGACCGGACCGCGTCCATCCGGATAGCCGTGGCAGAGGAACTTCCGCAGCTCCCCCTCCTGGCTGTTGGCCAGGGCGTTCATCGGGTAGACGACGATCGCCTGAATCCCCCGTCCCGAGCCGTGGCGGATGACGTGATCCACGATCGGGATGATGTAGGCGAGGCTCTTCCCGGAGCCCGTTCCGGTAGTCAGGACGTAGTTCGCGCCCGTTCGCGCAGCCTTGACGGCCTCCGCCTGATGTCGGTGGAGTCGCAGAGGCTTCCCTTCGCCCTTGGGGTCCGGCTTGATCCGGAAGACGCGCCGGCACTCGGCGTGAAGGACCCCGGCGTTGACCAGCTCGTCGATCCACTCGCCGGGCTCGAAAGAAGGATTCAGCTGGATGAGCGGATCAGGCCAGAGGAGGCCAACGTTCAGCTCGCCTTCGACGTGCGCCCGGATCTTCGCGTCCTTGATGTTGATGAAGCTCCGGACGTATTCTCCGTAGTCGCGGACCAGTCGGCTGCGAAGCTGAAAGACGTCCACGCCGCGATTATAAGCTGGTTAAGGCAAGTGGGCTTGGGAGGCCGCGCGGACATGAACGGCCCTGGAATCGAGAATGTCCCAGGGTTGCTCAAGTTCGAGGTCGAAAAGATCAAGAAAATCGATGTGGTGGCTCCAACGGAATTCGAACCCGGGTTTCAGCCTTGAGAGGGCTGCGTCCCAGGCCGCGCCAGACGATGGAGGCGCCGTAAAGAGAATGGCTGGGAGAGGAGGATTCGAACCCCCGCTACGCGGTCCAGAGCCACGCGCCCTACCGCCAGACGGTTTCCCAGCGTGGCTCTCATCCTACGCGGGCGCCACGCAGTATCGCCTCGCCCCGACGCGTCCCCCCCACCTCCGCGCCATGTACGTGCGCGAGTCCTCCGCGGACTACTGGGCGGAGTGGGTGTACCACGGGGGCGCGTTCGAGCTCGCCTTCATGCTCGAGCGGACGGTCAAGTGGAAACGGCCCGGAACCAGTTCGGCGCGCTTCACTTCCGGGATCGGCGTCACCTCCTTGCGTTTCTGAACTCGCTTTGAGGAGGCGCGAGGTCGCGGGCCTGATTTTGGGGCAGGGGGGCGGGGCGCGAGGGAGCGGACCCTAGAAGTCGGGCTTTTCTCGCCGCAGGGAGGAGGTGCCTCCCACGATTCGTGACACCTTGACGGCAGTGGTTTCCCCTGGTGAGATGATTCCTCGAGCGAGCCGCGCGGAGGATGCGCGAGGGAGGGAGGCCATGGACACGGATCCGACCGCCATCAGCGAGAGCCTGAACGGGACGCTGGCCGCGCTCCTGGGCATCCGCTTCATCGAGGCGAGCCCCGATCGCGTCATCGCCGAGCTGGCGATCAGGGACGATCTTCGGACGGTGGGCGGTGCCCTCCACGGGGGCACCCTGATGGCGCTGGCCGACACGGTCGGGGCGGCCGCCACGATGCTCAACCTGCCCCCGGGCGCCCGCACGACCACGCTCGAGTCCAAAACCAACTTCTTCGCCGCCGGGCGCACGCGCCTCGTCCGCGCGGAGGCGACGCCGCTCCACCGGGGGAAGCGAACCATGGTCTGGCAGACGCGGGTCGCGGACAACGTGCTCGTCACGGTGGCGTTCACTCGGACGCGGGTGAGGAGCGTGGCTTAGGCC
>CAZDYT010000866.1:0-2012 GCA_964509395.1 uncultured bacterium | reverse complement strand
GGCCATCCGGGCGTACCAGTCGAGCGGCACCGTCCGGGGGAGGAAGAACGGATGGTTGATCAGGATCTTCATCTGACCGGCGCAGCCGGTGACGATCGCCTCGATCTCCCGGGGCGCGAAGTGGGCAGTGGCGAAGACCGCCCCGGCCGTCTTCACCATCGCCAGGATGTCCACCAAGTCCGGGAGCAGCTGGCCCCGGGGCTCGAGGGCCTCGATCCCCGGCTTCATGATCGTTCCTTCCACCGTCTGGCGCTTGATGCCGTAGGTGCCCCGGCCGAACGTCTCCTCGTGGTGCTTGGAGTGCATGGTCGGCGCCCAGATGATCTTGGCCCCCTGGTCGAGCGCCGCCCGGACCGCGGTGGGGTTGAGACCGCCCACGAAGTCGTTGAGCACCAGACCGCCGAACGTCCTGAGGCTCCCGAGCGCCTGGTTGGCGTAGTAGGCACGGGTCATCGTGCCTTCGTGGTGGGCCTTGAAGACCACGGCGCGCATCCCGGCCGCCTGGCACCGGCGGCCGATCTCGATGGCGTCGCCGATCCGGCCGAACACCTCCGGCGCCGAGTGCACATGCAGGTCGATGGCACCTTCCAGGCTCAGCATGCCGAGCATCGCTCCTTTCAGCCGACGACGTTGGCGATGAGCTGGGCGTAGACGCGCGCCCCCACCAGCACGTCCTCCACGTAGTTGTACTCGTCCGGGATGTCCGAGATGCTGCCGGCCGGCGGGTGGAGGTACCAAGGACCGAAGATCACCGCCGGGATCCCGAGGTCGAGCGTGAACCAGTGGGCGTCGGTGTAGCCGGGGGTGGCCCGGACCTCGGGCGTCCGGCCGGTCACGGCCTCGAACGCGCGCCGGCACTCGGCGACGAGCGGGTGGTCGGCCGGGATCTCGGAGCCGTCCTTCGCCATGAGGACCCGGACCTCCACGCGAGCCCCGGTGCCCGCGACGGCCGCCGTCGCCACGTCCGTGAGCTCGCGCACCACGTCCTCGACCCGCTCACCCGGCACGGTGCGGCGGTCCACCACGACGCGACAGCGCTCGGCGATCACGTTCGGTTTCTCGCCGCCGTCGATGAGGCCGGCGTTGAGGCCGGGCGCCGGCAGGAGCGGGTGCGTCCGGCGGGCCATCCGCCCGGGCAGCTCCGCCTCGAAGGCGCGTAGCACCCGGCCCATCGCCATGATGGCATTGATGCCGGAGGCCGGGCGTGCCGCCTGTCCCGACTTGCCGACCACGGTGATCTCGGCCCACACGGCGCCCCGGTGGGCGATGCAGACGGCGCCGACCGTCGGCTCGCCGACCACGGCCAGGTCGGCGCCCGGACGGACCGGCTGGCGGGCGATGTGGCCCATGCCCAGATGGCCGCCCGAGCTCTCATCCGCGGTCGGCATCAGGAGCAGGTCGCCGCGGCGCGGCAGGCCGCTTCGGACGACGGCCACCGCCGCCGACACCATCGCGGCCAGCCCGGACTTCATGTCCCCGCTGCCCCGCCCGTAGATCCGCCCGTCCACGATCTCGCCGCCCCACGGATCCCGGGTCCAGCCGCTGCCGATGGGGCCGATGTCCAGGTGCCCGTTCAGCGCGAGAGACCGCCCGCCGCCGGCTCCCCGCAGGCGCGCCACCAGGCTCACCCGCCGGGGCGCCGCCTCGTAGTACGTCGGCTCGAAGCCCCAGCAGGCGAGATAGTCACCGAGATAGCGGGCGGCCGGCTCCTCGTTCCCGGGCGGGTTCTCGGTGTGAAAGCGCAGGAGCGCCTGGAGCAGCGCGATCGTCTCCGCATCGTCGACGTAGTCGGTGACGGGGGGCATCTTCAGGGGGCGGCGGTGCGGGTCATGCGCCCAGGAGCACCCGCAGCCGGCTCGCGATCACGCGATCGTCGCCCGGCTGGAGGCCGCTCGGATCGACAATCAGGATCCCGCGGGCGGCGTCGCGATCGCTCATGTGGACGGCCGGGTCGCCCTGCTGGAGGGCCCGGAACAGCGCCAGCGCCGTCGGGCCGATCGCCGCCACGTCGA
>CAZDYT010000865.1:0-2012 GCA_964509395.1 uncultured bacterium | reverse complement strand
GGAACAGCCCGGCGATGCAGGCCGGGCGCGAGGGCGCGGGCCGGGCCGCCCCGAGCGGCGCGACGGTCCTGCTCCTGGGCGAGGGCGGGACGGGGAAGGAGGTGGTGGCGGGGGCGATCCACCGCTGGAGCCTCCGGGCGAGCCGGCCGTTCGTGGTGGTCAACTGCGTGGCGCTCTCCGAGGAGCTTCTGGAGTCCGAGCTGTTCGGCCACGAGAAGGGCGCGTTCACCGGGGCCCACCAGCAGAAACGCGGCAAGCTCGAGGTCGCTCACGGCGGCACCGTCTTCCTGGACGAAATCGGGGACGTCCGGCCGGCCCTGCAGGCGAAGCTGCTGCGCGTCCTGCAGGACCAGACCTTCGAGCGCGTCGGCGGGACGCGGCCGATCCGCTCGGACCTCCGGTTCATCGCGGCGACGAACCGTGACCTCCCCCTGGCCGTGCGGCAGGAGCAGTTCCGGCTGGACCTCTTCTACCGGTTGAACGTCGTGGCCGTGACGCTCCCGCCGCTCCGCGAGCGGCCGGGGGACATCGACGCCCTGGCCCACTATTTCCTCGAACGCTACCGACGGGAGATCAAGCGGGAGATCGTCGGGTTCAGCCCCGACGCGCTCGCGTGCCTGCGCCGCTATCCGTGGCCGGGCAACGTCCGGGAGCTCGAGAACGCGATCGAGCGCGCGGTCGTGCTCGCCGAAGGCGTCGAGATCGCGGTGCGCGACCTGCCGGTGGAGGTGCGGGACGCCGGGGCCGAGGGCGGGGTCGTGCGTGAGGGCTCGCGGTCCTTTCACGCCCAGATCGAGGAGTTCAAGCGCGGGCTGATCCTCTCCACGCTCCGTCGGACCGGCGGGAACCGCACCCAGGCCGCCCGGATTCTGGGCCTGCAGCGGACGTACCTCGCGAAGCTGATCCGCGAGCTGGGCCTCCCGCCTTCGTCGGCCGGCTCCACGGCGGCGACGGCGCCGGCGGGGCCGCTCTGCGCTGGCTCCGAGTGAGCGGGAACGTCGAGCCCGGCCCGGCTTCGGCGCGGTGGCTCCTCATCGTGCAGCGCGATGAGCTCGCCCTCTACCGGTACCTCTCCCTGCGGTTTCACGACCTCGGGTTCGTCGAGGTGATCCGCGATCGCCGCCAGGGGGACCGGCGCCGCAGCGACACGCGCGTCGAGGCCGATCGGCGCCGGGCCGATCGCCGGCAGCCCCTCGCGCCGAAGGAGCGGGAGCAGTGGTCCCTCTTCGACTACCGCCTCGTTCGGCGGATGGAGAGCCTGCTCGCGGCCGAGGCCCGGTCCTAGCCCGGATAATTCGCGAAGGGCATGACGGCACGGGCGGGTGACGCGGCGAACGGGCACCCGCAAGCGGGTACCCGACGGCGCCCGCAGCGGCGTGATACACCGCCGGGGGTGTTTCACGCGCACCGCTCCGGACGGCCTCAGGGCCGCCTCGTTTGTCGCCGCGAGGACGCCGGTGGGCTGTTCGCCGCGGCAGGCCCCGCCCGTGCCATGGCATTCGTGAATAAGTCCGGCTAGATCCGATCCGCGTCCGCGGCTCACCTTTCCCGCTCCCCCGTGGGGGAGAGGGCGCCTTTCGCATCTCTCCCAGATGAGCCGCACGGCCAGCCCGTCCGAACTTCCGGCACCCTGAGCGGAGCGGCGCGCCGGACTCCAAGTCGCCCCGATCGAGCGCTGGCCGCGTCGAATCGTTGACTCTGCTGCAACGGCCAAGGTACGCTGGGCTTGCTGCAAGCCTTCACAGGCTTGCCGCGCGCCGGACGGGCGCGACGCTTGAGCGCCGCGGGTCCGAGCCGGCGCGACCAGATGATGACGGGGGCCGGGTGGCAGACGCTTACATTGCCGGAGCGGCGATGACGCGGTTTGGAGCGCGTCCGGAGTCGCTCGAGGATCTCATCGCCGAGGCCGCGCGCGGGGCCCTGAGCGCCGCAGGGCTGGAGCGGCCCGGGGCCCTCGTCGTCTCGGTCATGAACCCCGAGGAGTTCGTCGGGGAGGGGAACTTCGCCGCTCA
>CAZDYT010000864.1:0-2017 GCA_964509395.1 uncultured bacterium | reverse complement strand
CGAGATCCAGCTCGATGCCCGGTGGCACCTCGCCGCGCGCCCCCAGGCGAGCGCGCGCCTCCTCCACCCCCCACCGGGCGAGACCGGCGAGGTCCAACGGGACCAGGGCCCCACCCCGATGGCCCGGAGCGAACCCGAGCACCCCGCGCACCGCCTCCACCGCGCACCACGCCGCCTCCTCCGCGACGGCGAGGTCTCCGGCGAGGTCCGGGTCGCGGAGGCGCTCCCGCACCAGTGCGATCCGCGCGAGAAGCACCGCCAGCAGGTCGCCGAGACCCCGCACCGGTCGCGGAGGTTCCGCCGGCCGGCGATCCAGCGCCCGGGCCTCGGCCAGCGCCGCCACCGCCTCCGCGTGGAGCCGCGCATTCCGGATCGCCCACGCGGCCGGGACGAGCAGCTCCGTAATGGCCCCCGGCGTCACGGGGTTCGGTCCGCCGGCCAGGAGGAGGGCCACGGTCTGGCCACGTGCCACGAGCGGCATCAGGAACCGGGGCGGCGCGCCCAGGAAGCACGCGAGCCCCTCGTCACCGGCGTCCCCTGAGCCGATCCACGCCTGCCCCGTCCGCAGCACGGTCGCGATCGGCTCCGCGCCCGGCTCTGGCGGCACCGCGTCCACCGGAACCCCCACGCCACCCACGAGCCGCAGCCGGTCCTCGTCCGGCACCAAGAGCGCGACCCGAGGGACACCGAGGCGCATCGCCACCGCCCGGGTCACCGTGGCGGCGGTCCGCGCCAGATCGAGATCGCCGCTCAGCTCGGCCTCCGAGCCGCGGGCCCCGGGAGGGGCGGCCACGCCGACGAGGACGAGCGCGACGCGGTCCGCGAGGAGCACCATGGTCCCCAGCGCGTCACCCGGGAATTCGACCGGGCGCCGCCGGCCCGCAAACAGGACGCCGAGCGCGGGCTGGTCGGGTAGCCGCACCGGGACGGCGAGCGCCTGCCCAAGCGCGTGCTCGCGCAGCAAGGGGTCGCGCGCCTGGTGGGCGGACCCCGCGACGATCGCCTCGCGCTCGAGGAACGCGCGGCCGACGATCCCCTCCGCCAGCCGGAGGCGCGGCGCACCGCCGCCGAAGCCCCGGCGCACGACGGCTTCCAGGTCACCCTCGGGCGTCGGCAGGAACAGGGCGGCGCAGTCAGCCCCGGCCCAGTGGACGACGCGGTCGACGGCCAGCAGCAGAGCCGGGTCGCGGCCAAGGCTCGGGCTCACCGCCAGGACGCTCTCGATGGCGGCGAGCTGGCGGCGCGCGGCCTCGCCCAGCGGCTCGCCGACCGGCGCTGCGACGTCGGTGCAAGGCCGCGCGAGTCCCGCCAGGCTCGCGGCCAGCTCGTCGAGCCGGCGCGTGATCGCAGAGAGGGCCTCCTGGATCTCGCGGAAGGAGCTTGGCGCCTCGTATCCGGCGCTCATGCCAGCGCCTGGACCGATTTCAGGCCGTGGCCGGTCAGCGGCACCACGACCACGGCGGAAGGGTCGAGCTCGCCCCGTGCGAGGAGCCGCCACGCCGCGGCCGGCGCCACGGCGGCCGTCGGCTCGACGTAGAATCCTTCCGCGCCGAGACGCGCCCATGCCCCGCGGATCTCCGCGTCGTCCACGATCTCCCACCGTCCGGCCGACTCGCGCACCGCGGCGTCGATCTCCGCGGCGCGCACCGGCGCCCGGATGCGAATCCCCTCGGCGATCGTCGTGCCGTCGCCGACCGGGCGCCCCAGCCGCGGCCCCGCCAGCGGCGCGCATCCCGCGCTCTGGACCGCCACCAGCTACTGCCCGCCCGTCGAGGTTCGCACCCGTCTCCTCGGCATCCCCGAGACCATGGCCGCCGAGCAGCTCCGCGCCTGCGAAGCCCGCGTCGCCGCCGCCCGCTCGGCCACGCGCTGACCCGGCGCGGGTCGGAAGGGTCGGCCTTGGGGAGCCGGTCTGACTCCGCTTCCAACGACAGGTCAATAACGGTGATGGGCAAAGGTCGGTCGGAGGCGGCAAATCGGACTCCGTCCGAAGCCAATCGACGGCACTTTCTCAGCG
>CAZDYT010000863.1:0-2019 GCA_964509395.1 uncultured bacterium | reverse complement strand
GCCAAGGACAAGGTCCTCATGGGCGTCGAGCGGCGCAGCATGATCATCAGCGACGAGGAGAAGCGCACGATCGCGTACCACGAGGCCGGCCATGCCCTCGTCGCCCAGACGCTGCCGGGGGCCGATCCCGTCCACAAGGTCACGATCATTCCGCGGGGCCGCGCGCTCGGACTGACCCAACAGATCCCCACCGACGACAAGTACAACTACTCCAAGGAGTACCTCCTCAACCGAATCACGATCCTGCTCGGGGGGCGGGCGGCGGAGGAGATGGTGCTGCACCAGCAGACCACCGGCGCGGGGGACGACCTCGAGAAAGCAACCGAGATGGCCCGCAAGATGGTCTGCGAGTGGGGCATGTCGGAGAAGCTCGGGCCGCTCACCTTCGGGAAACGCGAGGAACATATCTTCCTTGGCCGCGAGTTCGCGCGCCACCAGGACTACAGCGAGGAGACGGCGGTCCTGATCGACACCGAGGTCAAGCAGATCGTCCTGGACTGCGCCAGCCGAGCCCGCCAGGTCCTCGAGGAGAAGATCGGGAAGCTCCACAGTGTCGCCCAGGCCCTCCTCGAGCACGAGTCGCTGGACGGCGAGGAGATCACCCGGATCCTCGCCGGCAGCCCTCAGGGGGCCCTCCAGGAGGTTCCGGCCTGACGGCTCATTCGGAGGGGGGCTTTGCCTCTCTCCGACCGCCCGTCGGGTCCGGGTACCCGGTTACGAGCACGCGGTTTCGCCGGGTGCCCGGGGTCACGGGGACGCCCCAGACCGGGGCCGTCGCCGTTCACCCGTCGGCGGACGGCGCGGGCCTGGCTGTGCGGACGGTTTGGCCATGACAGCGCGGCCGATGAGGCTCCGTGCTCGCGATCGGGAATTCACCTGGGATGCTCGTCGACCGCGGACCCTGCTCATGGGAATCGTGAACGTGACGCCGGACTCGTTCGCCGACGGGGGTCGGTACCTGGACCCTGAGGTGGCATCCCGGCATGCCCGGGGCCTGGCCGCGGAGGGGGCGGACCTCCTGGATGTGGGCGCGCAGTCCACGCGGCCGGGTGCGCGGCCGGTCTCGGTGGCCGAGGAGCAGGATCGGCTCCTCCCGGTCCTCGAGCGACTCTTGAAGGAGCCGCCCTGCCCGGTCTCGGTGGACACCTCCAAGCCGGAGGTCGCCGAGGCCGCCCTGGCGCTCGGGGCGCACATGGTGAACGACGTCACCGGGCTCGTGGCGGGCTCCGGGCTCGCCCGCACGTGCGCGCGCTACGGCGCCGCGCTCTGCCTGGTCCACATGCAGGGGACGCCCGCCACCATGCAGGACGCGCCTTGGTACGACGACGTCCTCGGCGAGGTGCGTGGGCGGCTCGAGATGGCGGTGGCGGAAGCCGAGACGGCCGGCGTCGCACCCGACGCGATCTGCGTCGACCCCGGGATCGGGTTCGGCAAGACGCTGACCCACAACCTCACCCTGCTGAGGCGGCTCGACGCCTTCGCGCCCCTGGGTAAACCCATCCTCGTGGGCCCGTCCCGCAAAAGCTTCATTGGCGCGATCCTCGGCCTCCCCCCCGCGGAACGGCTGGAGGGGACGCTGGCCGCATGTGCCCTCGCCGTGCACGCCGGGGTCCACATCCTTCGCGTCCACGACGTGGCCGCCGTGCGGCGGGCGGTCCGCGTCGCCGAGGCCATTCGGGATGCCCCCGACCGGTAGATCTTCGAGGGCGGCAATGCCTCCCTCCGAGACCGCCCCCCCGGCACGGACGCGTGCCGCCCGAGCCGCCCCCGGGAGCGAAGTGAGGGCCGCCCCGTGAGCCCCGGCCTGTGGGATGTCTTCCACGGCATCCGCCTGCGCGATCTCCTCGACATCGCGATCGTCGCGTATGTCCTCTATCGCGTGCTTCTCATGTTCACGGGGACGCTCGCGGTCCAGATGCTGGCGGGCCTCGGCCTCCTCATGGCCGGCCGCTTCATCTCGCGCGAGGCCGAGCTCCGCAGCGTCAGCTTCATCCTGGACAACTTCTGGAGCTTCTGGGT
>CAZDYT010000862.1:0-2021 GCA_964509395.1 uncultured bacterium | reverse complement strand
TCGGGGGGGTTTCGCGAGGGGGCGGGGTGAGCCCAGGTGTTCGAGATGCCGCCGTCGGCGCGAGCAGTGTAGGTGTTGGGATGGCTGTCCTGACGCTCTCACGCCGAAGCTTCCCGACCGGGCTCGGCGGTCACTGGTCTACCATCCCTGTAATTCCATCGGTGTAGTCATCGGCGGAAGGCTCGGTGAGGGTCGGGGGACGGCCTTCGGCGGTCGCCCTTCGAGGGCCACTCAGACACCGCCCGCCCCCGGCCCTGCCGAGGACTCCAGACCGGCAACAGAGGGACACGCCGTAGAGCGTCAATCAGTGACCGCCCTGGGAGAGGGTCCTCGCCACCGAGCGATGGAGAACAGCCGACCGAGGAGGTGGTGCATGTTCGCAGGGATCGACTGGGCTTCGGAGGAACACGCTGTCTGCGTGCTTGACGACGGCGGTCGCAAGGTCGCCTCGTTCACGGTGGCCCACAGCGCCCCCGGGTTCGAGGAGCTCGTGAACCGGCTGCGGAAGCTGCAGGATCCGGCGGGGCTCCCGGTGGCGATCGAGCGCCCCGACGGCCGCCTGGTGGACCGGCTGGCGGAGGCGGGAAATCCGGTGGTCCCGGTGTCCTCCAACGCCATCAAGGCGTGGCGGGAGGCGGAGGTGCTGTCGGGGGCGAAGTCCGACCCAGGCGACGCGGAGGTGATCGCCGAGTACCTTCGCTTGAGGTTCCACCATCTGAGCCCGCTCACGCCGTTCAGCCAGCAGACCAAGGCCCTCCAGGCCGTGGTGCGGGCGAGGGACGATCTGGTGGACCAGCGGGTGGCGGCGCGGAACCAGCTGGAGGCCATCCTCGATGCGTTCTGGCCCGGGGCCAAGGACGTGTTCGCTGACCTGACCAGCCAGATCGCTCTGGCGTTCCTGGAGCACTATCCGACGCCGGCGGCCGCCGCTCGGCTCGGAGAGGCCCGCATGGCGGCCTTCTGCAAGCGCCAGGGCTACACCGGTCGCCGGTCCCCGGCGGAGCTGCTGGCCCGGCTCCACAAGGCCCCACCAGGGATCGCCGGCGGGGCTGAGGCGAACGCTCGGGGGGAGACCGTGGTGGTGTTCGTCCGGCTGATCCGGGGCCTGAACCGCGCGATCAAGGACCTGGACCGATCCATCGCCGCTCGACTGGGCGAGCACCCGGACGCCAAGATCTTCACTTCCCTTCCACGGTCCGGTCGGATCAACGCCGCCCAGATGCTCGCCGAGTGGGGCGACTGCCGGCAAGCTTACGACGGCCCGGAGTCGGTCGCCGCCCTGGCCGGGATGAGCCCGGTGACCAAGAAGTCGGGCAAGTACAAGGCGGTGCAGTTCCGGTGGGCGTGCAACAAGCGCTTCCGGGACGCGATGACGTGCTTCGCCGACAACTCCCGACAGGGGAGCGCGTGGGCCGCCGATGTGTATCGCCGGGCTCGAGCCCGAGGCGCCGATCACCCCCACGCCATCCGGATCCTCGCTCGCGCCTGGATTCGCGTGATCTGGCGATGCTGGGGCGACGGCGTTCCTTACGACCCGTTCAACCATGGAGCGGCCAGAAGGCTCGAAGGAAAGGAGGACGAGGTCGAGGAACTCGTCGCGTAGGGAGGTTGACACAGAGGGTGTCTGAGGCTCGCTCGCTAAACCTAGGGCTCACACCCAATCGTCGTTGCGCCGATACTGCCTGTATGGGCTGGCTCGCTTTCGGGGTTTTGATGGTCCTGGGAGGTCTCGTCGAGCTCCAGCCTTCGGTTGGCCAACCGCCAGTGGCCATCCAATGCAGCAGGATTGGACGGAGGCTCTGAGTATTATCGTCCGGGGAGGGTGCGTATCGGTTTCGCACGTGCATGTCGGACAGAATCGGGGCAAGGGCCGGTTGTGCGCGTCTCCGCCGGTCGGTCCTTCTTCGTGGTCCTGGGGGCTTTCGGCGTGGGTGGCGGCGTCGTGTTCGGGTTGATTCCGGCTCCCGAGCCATTCTTCATCGATGTGGCCGTCGGGTTCGTGATCATGACCTTCTCCCTCT
>CAZDYT010000861.1:0-2025 GCA_964509395.1 uncultured bacterium | reverse complement strand
GTCGGCTCGTACTCGGCCACGAGCCACGGGCCGCTTGCCGGCCCGGGCGTTGGCGCCGACGCAGGGAACGGCGCTGGTCCGCCCCTGGCTCGGCGAGGGGCCTGCGTCTCCGGTTCGGCGCCGTCCACCGCGTCGGCTCGACGGCGCTGCCTGGTCGCTCTCACCATGTCCTACCCCTCCGGAACTGCGGCGCCCCTGGCAAGGTCGGCCAGAATTCGGATTCCATCCGGCAAGGTGTCGAAGCTCTGCACGGTCACCGCACCCTCCCGGATCTGGTTGAGCCCGGCCGCGGATTGGGCGATCTGCTGGCGGTAGCTGTCGTTCAGCGGGCTGACCGTCGGCGCCGGCAGCGACGTCGACGCCACGGCCACCACGCCTTCGCAAGCCACGATGTGCGGGTTCTGGGTGTTCCGCTGGGCCCCCGCCGGCTTGACGAGCGTCGCGGCGAGCGCCTCAATGAGCGCCCGGGCACGCCTCTGCCGTCCGGCGGCCTCCACGACGTACTGCCGGGTGATGTCGTTGAGCCCAATCCGGTAGAAGTCGAGGTTGACGATGAGGGCGTAGATCCCGGACGAGGCCGGCCGGTGAAAGATCGCCTGCTTGCCGGTCACGGTGTCGTCGCCGGCCGCCGCGCCCCGCCCCTCCGGGGCGTACTTCACGTGGAAGTACTGCTCCGTGGTCGTGAGGGGTTGGCCCGCACCGTCCTCGGGCAGCCCGACTACCCACCCAAACTCGACCACCGACTTCCGCCCAACGGCACGCCCCCGTGTGACGAGAGCACCAGCCAGGTCGGTAAGGCTGCAGTCGGTCAGCATCCGCGCCATGATCTCGGACTCTTTCGCCTTGCGCCGCTCCGCGCGGCCATCAACCACGAACTCCTGCTCCGTTTCGCAGAAATCGATGAACGGCTGGTTCAGGGCGTTGATACGGTCCGCGTCGTGTACCCGTGCGCCCGGTGACAGGGGCTGGCCGGCCGCCCCCAAGAGCGGGACCAGGTGCTCGACCAGGATGTGCTTGAACATGTCGCCGCTGATTCCGTTCACGACAGCCCGGCGCCCGCGCTGGTCGATGATGTGGACCATTCGCGTCTGCTGCTGGTTACCCTCGGTGCCCTCGTTGTTCAAGCTGTGGAGGTCGAGGGTGATCCGCGCGCACAACGACAGTGAGCTCACAGTGGCCATTCGTCCCTCCCTATACTTTCTGCGAGCCGGTCGGCGGTTGGTCCTCGACCGCCTCGCCCTCGCGCGGCTCACGGCACGAGCCATAGGCGCAGAGCAACGCGCCGACCAGCGACGTCCCGTGCCGCTCGAGGAGCCGGGCGAGGGCCGACAGCTCGTCCGTCGTGACGTTGCGCGGCGCGTCTTTGCCCATCTCCCGACGACGGGCATTCTCGACGTTGTAGCTTGCCACGAAGTCGGCGACGCTCTCCATGAGCGGGGCGACACCGGGCAGGCTGCGCTTGCGCCGCAGCTCGGGCAAAAGTTCGTACCGTATCTCGCGGTAGTCGGGACGCCTCATCGCCTTGAGCGCCTGGGCGCTCACGGTCGCCCGTCTTACGGCTGCCGCCACCGCCTTAAAGCCGGCATCATCGAGAATCTCTGTCAGGCTCGTGTCCATGTCCTTCACCGTCTCTCTGAAGTGATCGGTGCGAAACGACCGGACCTTGCGATCTCGCTCCCGGGCCCGGATCAGGAACGGGCCGTAGTGCTCCATGAACCCGACGAGCGCCCAAGCCGCGCTCCCCTCCCGGCGCTCGAGGAAGCGCCGGTAGAGGAGCAGCAGGCCGATCTCGTCCGAGTGGTCGTCCTTCAGCCCGCGGACGATCCCCTGGTGCTCGTCAAGGATCGCCAGCCACGTCTCCGCGTCATGTCGGTCGCGGATGGGGAACCAGCCGGGCAGGGCCAGCGTCGCCATCGCCGAGACGGCCCGCGACTGCCCGAGGGACTGGTAATGCGTCACCATCACCCCCGAGATCGCGGCCGCCGGGGTCTTGCCCGCCAGGGACAGCCCGGGCCACGGCTCGGT
>CAZDYT010000860.1:0-2025 GCA_964509395.1 uncultured bacterium | reverse complement strand
GGCGGTCGAGCCCCATGGCCTTGCGGAGGGCCGCGGCCGCCTCCGGGCTCGCCTCGGCTCCCATGATGATCAGCGCCGGATCCCCGGGAAGCACCCGGATCACCGAAAAGACCAGCACTGAGACGACGAAGAGCGTCCCGGCGAAGGCGACCAGGCGCCGCGCGATGTACCGGCGCATCAGCTTCGGAGGGGATCCGGGGGCGGGTGCGCAGGACTCCGTGTCAACCTGTGACTCGAGACGCCGCCGCCCCGAGAGACGACCCCGGGGCGGGACGCGGACGAGCGCGGCACGGACGATCGGGCAACGCTACTTCGCCCAGGAGACCTCCGACAGGTCCATGGAGGGCGTCGGCAGATCCTTCCAGATGCCCTCAACACCCTTCTTCGCCGCGACGAGGCGAGGGTAGACGTAGAGCCACACCACCGGGGCCTCTTCCACCATGATCTTCTGGAGCTCGTGGTAGACGGCCCGCCGCTTGGCGTCGTCGAGCGTCGTCTCAGACCGGCGGTAGACTTCCTGGAACCTGGGGCTGTCGTACCGGAAGTAGTACTTCGGGTTCGCGTAGTTCTTGGCGTCCCAGCCCTCGGCGTGGCCGATGATCGTCATGTCGTAGTCGGCGTTCTTGTAAACCCGATCGAGCCACTGGCCCCACTCGATCTGCTCGAGCCGGACGCGCACGCCGACCTTGGCGAGCTGCCCGACGATCACCTCGCCCGTCCGGACCGTGTACGAATACTGCGGGGAGACCTTGAGGATCGCGTCGAAGCCGTTCGGGTACCCCGCCTCCGCGAGGAGCTGCCTCGCCTTCTCGGGGCTGTACGGGACGGCCTTCGACATGTCCACGAAGTAGGGGTTCAGCGGGTCGACGTTGGTGCCGAGGATCCGGCCAAAACCGAACATCGCTCCCTTCAGGATCTCCTCCTTGTCGATCGCATGCGTAATCGCGCGTCGCACGCGGACGTCCGAGTACGGCTTCCGCGAGTTGTTCAGGGCCAGGATCACGTCGTTGGTGGTGTCGCCGAGAATCACCTGGAGGTTCGGAGAGCGGCGGACGACCTCGACCGACTCGGGGCCGAGGCCGAAGGCGAGCACGTCGATGTCGCCGGCCTGGAGCGCGGCGAGCGCGGCGTTCGGGTCCGGGATGAAGCGGAACGTCACCTGGTCCAGCTTCGGCAGGCCCTTCACGTGGTAGTTGGCGTTTCGCTTCAGCACGATGCGGTCGCCGCGCTCCCAGCGCGCGAGCACGAACGGACCGGTGCCGATCGGGTTGGACTTCATCTGCTCCACGCCCTCCCGCGGGTACATCACCGACCCCTGGCGCGCGACGTTGTAGAGGAACATCGCGTTCGGCTGCCGGAGCGAGACGGTCACGGTGTGCTCGTCCCTGACGTGGATCGCGCTGATGTCCGCGTAGTCACCGACGTGCGGGTGCTTCGTCTCCGGATTCCGGTCGCGGTCGAGCACGTACTTGACGTCCTCGGCGGTGAACGGCCGGCCGTTGTGGAACCTGACGCCTTTCTTCAGGAAGAAGGTGTAGTTCAGGTTGTCGGCCGTGTGCCAGCGCTCGGCGAGCCACGGCACCAGCTCGCCGTGCCGGTCCACCTTCACGAGCGCCTCCTGGAGGTTGTAGAAGACGACCGCCGCGGTGGCGGACGCCGGCGTCGCGGTAAGGTCCAGCCCCGGGGGTTCCGCCGTGATCTGGACCGTCAGCGTGGCGCCCGGGGCTACGGGCTGGGGCTCGCCCACGATCGGTAGGGCTAGGAGCACCAGCAGGGCGACGACGAGGACCGCCGGACGGTATCGGCCCATGACACATGCCTCCGCTCGGGTCACTATACCCGAAGCTTCGGCCCAGCCACAAGGCAGCCGGCCCGCTCGGGCCGCGCCACGATCGGGAAGAACGACCCGCGGACGGAGGCCCGTCGCGCCTTGAGACCCTGCAGCCGCGAGCCCTGGGACGCCGCCACGTCCGAGGGTCAGGGGCGACGCCACTCCACGGCGCCAACCTCCACGAGCTGGCGCAC
>CAZDYT010000859.1:0-2026 GCA_964509395.1 uncultured bacterium | reverse complement strand
CTGCGCGCTTGACCGCCTCCGGTGCGGGGAAATCGGGGAACCCTTGGGCCAGGTTGATGGCGCCGTGCTCGATCGCCAGACGCGTCATCTCGCGGATGACAGACTCCGTGAACGACACGGTCTTGCTGGAGGTGCCAATCTCCGCCATCCGGTTCCCTGTCGAGCGAGATGATCCGGGACGGCTGCCACCCTACAAAGGGTCCCTGATCTCCGGCTTGGCGGCCGGCAAAAACCCGGCCCTTTTGCGGTTCTCCTCACCTTTCCGTGGGTAGCTCGACAGTGATCCCGCCGCAGCAGAGGTAGATCATCGAGATCAGAGCGGCGGCGGAGTGGTGGCCGTAGCCGCGATGGTTGATCAGCCGGATCTTGCTGTTGAGTCCCTCGAGCTTGGAGTTCGAAAGGCCGAGCTCGACAGCCGCCAGGATCCGGTCCCGGTTGAGCCTGATGGTCTTGGACAGCCTCACGAAGGCGGGGATCCGCGAGCGGCACGCCCACCCGAGCCACCAGTCGAGGTGCACGGGCGCGTCTTGAGGCCGGCGGAGCCGGTAGAGATCGCGCAGGCCCTCCTTGAGCTGCCAGCACCGGTAGAGCGCGGACCGATCGCGGCGAAGCGCGTGCAGGACACCGAGCTGCGCATCGCTGAGCGCGTCTGGGTCCTTGAGCAGCGCCCAGCGGGTGTGCTTGATCCACCGCGGACGGTCCGGCGGAGCGGACGATCCTTTCGCCGGCCGCCCGCGGGGCCGCTTGAGGGCGGGGTACGTCGCTCGTTCGGTGTTCCACGCTCGCCGCCTGGTCCTCTCGATCGCGTCGTTGGCCGCCTTCACGACGTGGAAGGGATCGACGCACTGGATCACGTGGGGGACCTCCTCGGTGGTCGCGGTCTCGTAGGCCGAGCCCATGTCCAGCGAGATCGCCTGCAGCCTGGCCTTTCGCTCGCCCCCGAGCTCGTCGTAGAAGGCCCGAAGGGTCTCGGCCTTCTTGCCCTCGGCGGCCCACACGACCGCGCCAGATCGGTCGTGATCGGCCACGACCGTGAGGTAGCGATGCCCTTTGCGGTAGCTGATCTCATCGACCCCGATGCGGTAGAGCTCATCCATCCGGGCGTCGTCGAGCTGCTCGGCCACGACCCTGGTGACGATCCTTGCCACCGCCTCCCAGGACACCCGGAGCAGTCGTGCGACGGTGGTCTTGTCCACCCGCTGGGCCAGGAACGCGACGACGTCTTCGAGGTCGCGGGTGTGGCGCGCCCCCGGACGCGCCCAGGGGACCTGCTCGGTACGGACCCTGTCGCAGCGCCGGCAGGAAAGGCGGCGGATCTCGGCCTCGAGCAGGAGCCGGCACGCCCCCAGGTCCAGGTGGCGCCAGCGGCGGATCGAGGAGTCGTAGACGGCCCGGGTCTTGAACCCACACGGGCAGGTGAGCCGGCTGAACCGTCTGCGTAGGGCAACCACGACGCCGGCGGGGGTGAACGTGACCCCGGTGACGTGGGCGCCGGGGATGGCCAACATCGTGTTGAATGCCGTGGTGACGCGCACGTGCTTCCCCTCCCTGGGGAAGGTTCAGCCGACAGTTGGGCCGAACCCTACGAGGGAGCGGCACGTGCGCGTCTCTCATGCCGCCCGAGGATCGACGGTCGTCCGACGAAGGAGCTGCTCAGCCGCCGGATGCCGCACTCAGACGCGGGCTACGGGACCCACACGAACCCGAGGAGTCCGCCTTTTGCTGCGCCGCCGAGGGATGAGGAGGCCACAAGCCCGAGCGAGCGTCAACGCCGTCCCCACCCTGTCGGTAGGATCGGCCTGTGCGTCGGCTCGTGCTTCTCGTCAGTGCGGTCACGCTGGTCGACACGCTGTTCTTCGCGGCCCTGGCGCCACTTCTCCCGCACTACGCGCATATGCTGGATCTCTCGAAGTCTTCGTCCGGCGTCCTGACCGGGGCCTTCACCGTGGGGACCCTACTCGCGAGTCTTCCCGGGGGCCTCATGGCATCGCGACTCGGGGTGAAGCCGACCCTGTTCCTGGGGCTC
>CAZDYT010000858.1:0-2030 GCA_964509395.1 uncultured bacterium | reverse complement strand
CCTTTTCCCAGCCCCACCCCGGGCTTGCTTACGCCGTTCGGCCTTCGCCCGCTCGTCTCGGTAGTCGACCACGTCCACGGCCCCCCGCGGGACCGGAGCGTCCGCCTTGACCTTGAGGAACGGATACCCGGGATTCTGGGGGAGTCGTCCGACATCCACGAGCTCAGGCACCGACACGGCGAAGCCGATCTCGGTCTCGCGGATCCTGACGGCTCCAGCTCCCGGCACCCCGGCGAGCAGGTCGGCCAGGCCGGCGGCGGCAAGCACATCGCCATGAGTTCCGGTGTTCCTCGGCACCAGGAAGGTCGTCTCAGTCATGACAGCCCGCCTCGGCGGTCCCCCGCTGGTCGGAGAGCCGGAGCGCCCGGGTCAGATATGCCACGAGAGGCCAGCCTTCCTCGATCTCGTCGGGCCCGACGGCCACGTTCAAGAGATCCTCCACGCGACGGCGACGCAGCATCCAAAGATCCGTCGTGGAGGACGTTCCTTCCACCACGTCCTTGACGGCGGCTTCCCATCCGGGCCAGAGGGGCGGCACGTTCCGCTCGAAATCGTCAGGCCACCAGCCACCGTGGTGCGCCAGGACGGCCGCCAGACAGGCTGATGCGACCAGCCCCCGTCGCTTTGCTGGTACAGATGCCAGAGCCTGCCCCACGAACAGCCGGGCATAGTATGCGCTACCCGGAGCGTGGGGCGGCCTGCGAACGCCGAGGGCCCGTTCCCGCGCGCGGTCCTCGGGCTTCCCGGGGTCGAAATCCGTGTGGGCCAGTGCCGTGGAGTGCACGTAGCCTGGATCCCTTGCCTGCTGGGCGGCCTCCGCCCAGCGCTGCCAGCCGGCACCCAGCTTGCCCAGATCGTGAAGGGCCGCGCAGAACCGCACCGCGTCGGCAAGGACGCCAGGGGCCAGGCCGTATCGGCGCCGGAACCCCTCGGCGACGCCCGCAGCCTCCCACCGCTCCCGGGGATCCTCCGGAGTGGCGGCCCAGTACTCGCGCGCCAAGCGCCGCATCGCCTCCCGGGCCACGGCGTGCGCGTGATCCGCCCATGATTCAGCGTGGAGCGGCGCCCAGCCGGGCCGCCCCGGCTCCCGGCGCGCCGGACTCTCTTCGTCGCCGGCGACACCAAGCCTGAGCCCGGCCTCGGCGTCGTACGCCGCCAGCGTGGTGGGTAGGCAGACGACGTAAGCCCGTTGGAGGTCCGCGGTCGACCCGAGGGGCCGCCACAGCTCGTCGTCGCCAGAAGGATCCCACCACCAGCCAGCCTGAGGGGGCAAGGTTGCCTCCCGGACGAGCCGCGCCAGCGACCAGCGAGAAAGGCTCAGGCCCTCGCGCTCACCCGGGGTCGCCGGCGGCTCGCCCGCCGTGACGATGATCCGGATGGAGTCGGTGTCCTCTCCACGGATGAGGTCGGCCACCCGGACGGGATCGCGCTCAATCGCGTTGCGGAGGATCCGGTCCACGCACGTCCGGCGTTGACCCTGCCAGCCCCTGCGCAGCGCCGCCTCGTCGTCGTCCGCGTGGACCTCCTGCACCCAGGCCACCGCCCCGCGCGGGTCCAGGATTGCGCGCTCCACGCGGGCGAGCAGCTCGCGCGTGCGCCCGAGCGCGGGATCCTCTCCGGCGGCATCTCCGTACGGCAGCCACGCCCGCTGGACGTCGGGCAGCGGATGGACGTGCACCGTCCCCTCCTCGCCCTCGAAGCGCGCGCAACGTCCGGCCCGCTGGACAAGGGCGTTCATCGGGCATAGCTCCGTGTGCAGGTCGTCGCACGAGATGTCGAGGCCGGCCTCGACCACCTGGGTCGCCACAAGGATGGCGGGCCCCGTGGCGCCCCGGCCGAACAGCTCGCGGATACGGGCCTCCTTCGCTTGCCGGTCCTCGGCGAAGAACCGCGAATGGAGCAGGACCAGCGGGATCTCCGGAAATTCCGCCCGCATCTGCGCGAGCACCTCCAGCCCGTCCATCCCCGGCATTTTGAGATCGCAGATGACCAGGTCCGGATCCTGGGAGCGGACCTGCTCGAGGGCCTCC
>CAZDYT010000857.1:0-2032 GCA_964509395.1 uncultured bacterium | reverse complement strand
GGCGGAGCCGCCCTCGTACGACGGTCACCGAGAGGACACCTTCGCCCTGATCCATCCCGCCGCGCCGCACTACAACACCCTCCTGCGCGTGGACCCCTTCGACCCCACCGGAACCAAGCCTGTCGGCGATCTCGCCGACGCGTGGACCGTCTCCCGCGACGGCCTGACCTACACGTTCAGGATCCGGCAGGGGGTGCGGTTCCAGGACGGCAGCTCCCTCACCTCGCGCGACGTGAAGGCCACCTACGACAAGATCATCTTTCCACCGCCGGGCGTGGCCTCCCTCCGCCAAGGCGCCTACCGGGTCGTGGAGGCCGTCGAGGCGCCCGACCCCTACACCGTGCGCTTCCGGCTCAAGTGGCCGGAATCCTCCTTCCTCGCCAACCTGGCCTCGCCCTTCAACTGGATTTACAAGGCCGACATCGTGGAAAAGGACCCCCGCTGGTACGAGCGGAACATCCTGGGCACGGGCCCGTTCAAGTTCGTCGAGTACGTGAAGGGCTCGCACTGGGTGGGGAAGAAGAACCCCGACTACTGGGATAAAGGGAAGCCCTACCTCGACGGCTACCGGGCCATCTTCATCCGGGACTCCGCCGCGCAGGTGGCCGCCATCCGCGGCGAGCGGGCCCTGATCCAGTTCCGCGGCTTCTCCCCCGCCGAGCGGGATAGCCTGGTCCAGGCACTGGGGCCCAAGATCACCGTACAGGAGAGCCCGTGGAACTGCGTCATCCTCGTGACGATGAACCACGAGCGTAAGCCCTTCAACGACCGGCGCGTGCGCCGGGCGCTCACCCTGGCCCTGGACCGCTGGGAGGCCTCCAAGACCCTCTCGCGGATCGCCGTCCTGCGGGATGTGGGCGGCATCCAGGTGCCGGGTACGCCCTGGGCGACCCCGCCCGAGGAGCTCGTGAAGCTGGCGGGCTACGGGCGGGACATCCAGGCCGCCCGGGCGGAGGCCCGCCGGCTGCTCCGCGAGGCGGGGGCCGAGGGGCTCTCGTTCGCCCTGAAGAACCGCGCGGTGCCCATGCCCTACGAGCCGATCGCCATCTGGCTGATCGACCAGTGGCGCCAGATCGGGCTCAACGTCAGGCACGAGGCCATCGAGCTGGCCAGCCACTACAACGTCCTGCGCGCCGGCGACTTCGACGTGGCGACCGACTTCCAGTGCAACTTCATGGTGGAGCCGGACCTGGACATCTCCATGTTCCAGTCCTCCAACATCGCACCCAAGAACTACGGCCGGTACAAGGACCCGGTGCTGGACGAGCTGTACCTCAAGCAGGCCCAGGCCGCCGACCCCGAAGAGCGCAAGCGCCACCTCCGCGCGTTCGAGCGCCGGCTGCTCGACGAGGAGGTCCACTCCATCTTCACGCTCCAGTGGCACCGGATCATCCCGCACCACGCCAGGGTGCGGGGGTGGACCATCACGCCGAGCCACTTCCTGAACCAGCAGCTCGATACCGTGTGGCTGGCGGAGTAGTTCTCCGGCGGGGAGCCGGGAGGACGCGGGCGTGAGACGGCGCGGACATGGTTAGATACATCGTCAAGCGCGTCCTGCTGATGATCCCGACGCTCCTGGGCGTCGCCGTCCTGATCTTTTTCCTCATGCGGGTCGTGCCAGGCGACATCGTGGAGCTGCGCTTCGCCGGCGAGAGCGCGTTCGCCTCCCGGGAGACCCTCGACACGGAGCGGGCCCGGCTGGGCCTGGACCAGCCGATGTGGAAGCAGTTCCTCACCTGGCTCCGCGGCATCGTGGTGCTCGACTTCGGCACGTCCATGTGGACCGGGGCGCCGATCCGCGAGGAGATCCGGCTGCGCTTCATGCTGTCCCTCGAGCTGGCGGTGCTCTACATGGAACAGGGTCGCGCCGCCGAGGTCCAGGTGCTCTCCCGGGAGCTCGCCCCTGTCTTCGAGTCGCAGCGGATGTCCCGGGAGGCGCTCGCGACGCTGGTGCTTTTCCGGGATGCGGTTGAACAAGAAACGATCACCCTGGATCTGGCCCGGCGCCTTTTGGAAGATTTCCGCCGGGCCC
>CAZDYT010000856.1:0-2032 GCA_964509395.1 uncultured bacterium | reverse complement strand
CTTGTTCCGCGGAGGAGGCGGGAATGATGCGTACCACCTGCCCGCGCGGGACGGTATGGGCGTCCGCACGGACACGCCCGGGGTCCGGCGAATCCGCCGGGCGGTCCTCGACCTCACGCTCTCGATGCTCTCGCCCGCCCCGGAGCGCGACGGCTTCGGCCAGCTCTCGGAGGCGTGCGCCCGGCACGGGCTCCTGGCGCCCTCCTACGGGCCCCTCCACCACTCCCCCGTGGACGACTCCAAGTCGTTCTTCGTCCTGGACCGGGAGGCCTGCATCCTCTGCGGCCGGTGCACGGTCGCCTGCGACGACGTGCAACTGATCGGCGCGATCAGCCTGATCGGCAAGGGCCACAGGGAGAAGGTCGGGGTCTTCGCCGACGGCCTCATGGCCTCCTCGATCTGCACCTCCTGCGGCCAGTGCGTCGCGACCTGCCCGACGGGCGCCCTCCGCCCCAAGGAGCGCCCGGCCAGGATCGCCCGGCGCGTCGAGACGACGTGCCCCTACTGCGGCGTCGGCTGCGGGATCGTCGCCGCGGTGCGGGAGGACGGCCGGCTCGCCGTCATGGCCGACGACGTGCCCGCGAACCCCTCGAGCGAAGGGATGCTCTGCGTGAAGGGACGGTTCGGGACCGGCTTCGTCCACGCGCGCGACCGCGTCCTCCGGCCAATGATCCGGCGCGAGGCACGCTGGGAGCCGGTCTCGTGGGATGAGGCGCTCGACGCCGCGGCCGCGGGGCTCGCCCGGAACCGTGGCGCCTTCGGCGCGCTGGCCTCGGCCAAGGCGACGAACGAGGACGGCTTCGCCGTCCAGAAGTTCTGCCGCGTCGTCATGGGGACGAACAACGTCGACCACTGCACGCGCCTCTGCCACTCGCCGTCCGTGGAGGCCATGCTCGTCTCGATGGGCTCCGGGGCGACCTCGAACTCGTACGTCGACTACGAGGAGGCCGGGTGCCTTTTCGTCGTCGGCGCCGACGCGAGCGCGAATCATCCGGTCATCGCCATCCGCTTCCGCCGCGCCGTGCAGCGAGGCGCCCGGCTCGTCGTCGTGAACCCGAAGCGGATCGAGCTGTGTGAGTACGCCGACATCTGGATCCGGCAGCGGCCGGGGACCGACGTCGCCCTCTTCAACGCGATGGCCAAGGTCATCCTCGACGAAGACCTCTGGGACCCCGCGTTCGTGCGCGCGCGGACTGAGGGCTTCGACGCCTGGCGCGCGGCGGTCGAGCCCTACACCCCCGAGGTCGCCGGAGAGATCACCGGCGTCGCGGCCCGGGACATCATCCAGGCCGCGCGGTGGTACGCCCGGCCGCCGTTCTCGGGCTCGTGCCTCATCTGGGGGATGGGGATCACCCAGCACGTGAACGGCACGGCCAACTCCCACGCGCTCCTGAACCTCTCGCTCCTCACCGGGCAGCTCGGCCGTCCGGGGAACGGGATCTCGCCGCTCCGCGGCCAGAACAACGTCCAGGGGTGCGGGGACGCCGGGTGCGTCCCGACGAACCTCCCGGGCTACCAGCACTACGTCCCGGAGACGCTCGCGAAGTTCGAGCGCGTCTGGGGTCTGCGGCCACCCGCCGAAGCGGGCCTGGTCGTGACCGAGATGGTCGAGGGGTGCCTGACGGGGCGGGTCCGCGCCATGTACGTCATCGGGGAGAACCCGCTCCTCTCGGAGCCCGACCTCCACCACGCGAAGAAGGCGATGGAACAGCTCGATTTCCTCGTGGTTCAGGATCTCTTCCTCCACGAGACCGCGGAGCTGGCCCACGTCTTCCTCCCGGCGGCGGCGTTCGCGGAGAAGGAGGGGACCTTCACCAACTCGGAGCGGCGCGTCCAGCGGGTGCGGAAGATCCTCGACCCGCCCGGGGAGGCGCGGCCGGACTGGTGGATCGCGGCGGAGCTCGCGAAGCGCGTGGCCCGGCGCCTCGGGCTCCCGGCGCGCGGCTTCGACTACGCGGGCCCGGCCGAGATCTTCGCCGAGATGGCCGCGCTCGTCCCCTTCCTCGGCGGGATCTCCCATGCCCGGCTCGAC
>CAZDYT010000855.1:0-2032 GCA_964509395.1 uncultured bacterium | reverse complement strand
GGAGCTCCATGTTGCCGGTGCCCTTGAACTCCTCGAAGATCACCTCGTCCATGCGCGAGCCCGTGTCGATCAGAGCGGTCGCCAGGATCGTCAGCGAGCCGCCTTCCTCGATGTTGCGGGCTGCTCCGAAGAATCGCTTCGGTTTCTGCATGGCGTTGGAGTCCAGACCGCCGGAAAGTAGCTTGCCGCCGGAGGGAGCCTCGGTGTTGTGCGCTCGGGCAAGACGCGTGATCGAGTCGAGTAGGATCACCACGTCGCGGCCATCCTCGACCAGGCGCTTGGCCTTCTCCAGGGCGATCTCCGCGACATGGACGTGTTCGGAGGTCGGCTCGTCGAAGGTGCTGGCGACGACCTCGGCGGTCGGGCCGGCGACCGTCCGCACCATGTCGGTCACTTCCTCCGGGCGCTCGTCGATCAGCAGCACGATCAGGTAACACTCGGGGTGGTTCTGCTTCAGTGCCAGGGCGATCTTCTGCAAGAGCACCGTCTTGCCGGCGCGCGGCGGCGAGACGATCAGGCCACGCTGCCCCCTGCCGATGGGCGTGACGAGGTCGATGACGCGCGTGGAGAGCTCCTCGCCCGAGGTCTCGAGGATCAACCGCTTGTCGGGGTGCAGCGGGGTGAGGTCCTCGAAGATCGTCGGCCGGATCTTCTCCTCCGGCGGGTGGCCGTTGACCAGTTCGACCTGCATCAGGGCGAAGTTCTCCTGCCCTTCGATCGGCAGGCGGATCGGCCCCTCGACGACCAGGCCGGTGCGCAGACCGAGGCGGCGGATCTGGCTGGGGGACACATAGATGTCTTCGGGCGAGGCGAGGTAGTTGTGGGCGGCCGAGCGGAGGAAGCCGTAGCCATCGGGCAGGACTTCGAGCGTGCCGGAGCCGCGGACCGTCTCGCCGCGTTTGATCTGCTCGCGCACCACCGCCACGATGAGCTGGGCGCGGTTCATGCCGGTGTGTTCACTAATCCCCTCGCGCTCGGCGAGCTGGAACAGCTTGGGCATGGGCAGGCGATACAGGTCGTCGAGGCGCAGCAGTGGTCCACCGCGGCGCGGCTCGGCGGCGGGACGACGCTCCGGCGGCGGCACAGGCGCGGCCGATCGGGACGGCGGTTCGTGTTCGCGTTCGCGCTCGCCCTCGGCAGGGGCGGTACGAGAAGACGGCGCGGTGCCCTCGCCGGTGCGGCGCAGGGGACGGCGGCGCGGCGGCGCGCCGGAGCCGCTCGCTTGGCGCTCGGCGGGGAGGTCGGTCGATTCATCGTCGCTACGGGCGACACCCATGGGGTTCTCCTTCGACAGGCGAGTCATTACGGCTTGGGATGAGAGTAAAAGGAGGGGCAGGCGCGGCGCAACGTCGCAACGTCAGTTTCAGCGGCCTTCCGGCCCCTCATCGCGTCAACAGGGCGTCCCGAGTTATCAGGGCTTTCGGCCACCTTCACGGGCTGCTCGTTGCCGCGCGTCCCTGCAAAGGAGTGGCCGGAAAAGTGCGGACTTCAATGACACCACGAACGGGCGTTCGCGGCAAGCAAAAAGTGAAGCCTGCGGAAAAAGCTCGTTTCTCAACGTAGCTTCTAATCTAATTGTAGCACCAAGGCAAGAGAATTCCAGAAAGCTCTTCAGGATTTTGGCGAGTCGGGGCGTGAGCCCCCGCTCGCCAGGGACCGACCTGTTGGCGCCGAGGCAGCCGCACTTCCCGGCCCGGGCCAAGCGTGTGGCCCGTTTCACAACGTGATCAAGGTCCGCCCGCCAATGCCCTTTTCGGAAACGGACGCGAACCTGCTCGTGACGGCGCTGGACCGGATTCTCGCAGGCGAGTGAGGAGGGCGACCTTGCCCGACGAGGAGGCCGCAAAACGGCAAAACGGTTAGCGGGGAGCACAACGCGGGACTCGTTTTTTCTTGACGCGCTTCTTGAGGAGGCGGACAATAGGGAAAGTGGCGTGGTGTTAGAGTGCGCTGGCGGTCTCCTTGGGGAAACTGGCGCTGTATTGCCCCAGTCGGAACAGGAGTTTGCCTTCGCGGGAGTTCGCGGCAATAC
>CAZDYT010000854.1:1426-2040 GCA_964509395.1 uncultured bacterium | reverse complement strand
GCGGCGATGCCCTGGCAGCCGCTGGGCGTGTAGCCGCCGGCCCCGAGGTTCCGCGGACCGGTCCGGCAGGCGTCGACCTTCGCGGGCGTGCAGTCCCGGCTCGCGGGGCCGGCATAATCGAACGCGCAGGCCGTCAGGTCCCGGCCGGCCGCGCGCACCTCACGGACCATGAGGTCCAGGGCCGCCCGGAGGTTCTGCTGGGCCTCGCCGGCCTCGGAGGCCACGAAGTAGCCTTCCTGGGCCTTCTGCCAGGCGCCGATCACGCCGACCGAGATCACGGCACAGAGGGCGAGCGTCAGGGTCAGCTCGGCGAGCGTGACGCCGCGTTCCTCTCGGAGCGACCGGGCGATGCCGCGGGGCATGGGCACGCTTACTCCGCCAGGATCGTCGCCAGCGCCGTCTCGCGGGCGCCTGTTCCGGTCGCGGAGCGCACGACGACGGTGACCCTCGTGGTCCCGGGCGTGGGCGCCCCGGGCTCCACCCGGACGGCCCTCGTGAAGCGGGCGTCGCCCGGCAGCGTGACGAACCCGGAGGCCAGAACCGGGAGCGTTCCGATGCGGCCGAGCGCGCCCTGGCCGCCGCCGACGCACATGGTGACCATGCCATAGCGCGCG
>CAZDYT010000854.1:0-1416 GCA_964509395.1 uncultured bacterium | reverse complement strand
GGTGGCGGCCGCGACCTCGACGACCCGCTGGGCGAGGAGCACCGCCGTGGTCCGGTGGGCGCTGATCATGAGGCTCACGAGCGCGGCCGGGTACGCGGCCGCGAGGCCGACGACGGCCGTCGCGAGCAGCCCCATCGCCACCAGGACCTCCACCAGCGTGATCCCCTTCTCCGTCTGCCGGGCCACGGATGATCCCTCCCCGCCGGGGTGCGTCGCTCTCGCGTGGGACATGGCCTTCACGGTAGCAAACGGCGCGCCACCCTCACGGACTGCCGACGCCCTCCGCGGCGCGCGCCCTGGCGCGGGGTGACGCGAGACGGCCCGGACGCCACGCCTCGGGGGCCGTATCGACGGGGAGACGGGGCGGACCCGGAAGGCCCGGGTCCGGAAGGACCGTAACCAGCTCAGGACCAGCGGTCTCGACGGGGTCGACGGGGTGGCGCGTCGTCGCCCCCGAGCGTCCCGGCGCCCGGACGACGCCGGAACGCCGAGGGCCGACTACGCGTCAGTCATTGATCGGCCGGCCGTCCGGCCCCTTGATCACCGCCGGCCCGGGGGCTGCCGACAGCGGGGGGAGCGACGGCCGCGAGGCCACCGGCTCCACGCGCGCCTCGGCGGCGGGCGCCTCGACTTCCTGAGCGGGCTCCGGCGCCGCGACGGCCGCGGCCTGGGGCGGCTGCGAGCCCGCAGGCGCCGAGGCGTCGCCGAGGAGCGTCTGGAGCAGCACCGCCGCCAGTAACAGGACGCCCACGCCGATCCCGATGGCGAACCACGAGGGTGTTTTCATGGCTTAGTACCGTCCGGCGCGCCAGCCGTAGTTGTCGATGCCGACTCCGGTGGTCACGGTGAACCGGGGGAACCCCGGGAAGGAGGGCGGCGAGAGCGCCCGGTAGCGGAAGCGCTCGTCGTAGACCCAGTTCCGGGCGTAGCCGAGCCCGGGGCTGCCGGGGCGCCCGAAGCAGCCCATGGTCTGCTGGACGACGCCGCCCAGGAGGTTCACGATGCCCCGGTAGCTCCCCCCGCAGTCCTCGAACCGGATCTGGCCCTCGGGCGACCCGCCGCCCGTGAGGTTCGGCGCCATGTACTCGCCGTGGAGCCGGAGATCCCCGTTGAGGACGCTCGAGAGGCGGATCCCCCCGTCCCAGGCGACGACCCCCAGGACGTTCTGGGGGCTGAGGTTGTCGTCCCCCGAGCCCGGGATCGGCGTCGCGAAGACGCCGTCCGCGCCGCGGGGGTCGACCTGGTAGTTCACCTCGCCGGTGATGAAGATGTCGCCCCGGGTCGCGGAGCCGCCGGCGATCCCGGGAGCGCCCAGCCCCCCGGCCCCGATCGTGAGCCGGGTGTTCTGATCGATGGCCGCGACGAACCCGGCACCGGTGTCGCGACGGAGGCCCTGGCTCGTGTTGCTCCCGATGT
>CAZDYT010000853.1:0-2040 GCA_964509395.1 uncultured bacterium | reverse complement strand
GGTCCGCCGCGGCAGGCCCCGCGGACCGGCCGCTCGAGGCGCCAGATGGCGTCTCGCAGGCCGGAGTGTACGCCCTAGGGTGTCAGCCGGCCGAGGCCGGTGTGCTGGTGCTCGGGGTCCTGGTCCACGTGCATCGCGGACCATGTATCATTGACGCCGGAGAGGGGCCGCCATTGAGGGAGGGACGATCTGACGCCCGTAGGCGGCGAGTCTGGGTGAGCCGAAGCCCAGGCAAACTGGTCGCGCGCTACGCCGACGGCAAAGTGCTCAAAGGCTACAGCGCCGACTTCGACCCTGGGAAGCCCAGCTTCCATCTCGTTCCCGCTGAACGCGACCCGGGAGACGAAGGGATCGAGGTGCGGGTGAAGGATCTCAAGGCGCTGTTCGTCGTGCGGAGCTTCGAGGGCGATCCCGGGTTCGACGAGTCGAAGGATCTCTATGCCGCCCGCCCACCGGGGACCCGCAAGGTCAGCGTGGAATTCGAAGACGGGGAGGTGCTCGTCGGCTACACGACGGAGTACGAGCCGAACCGGGCGGGCTTCTTCTTTTTGCCCCTCGATCCTCACAGCAACAATCTGAAAGTCTTCGCCGTGTTCGCCGCAGTGAGCAGGGTCACTCGGCTCTTGTGACGCAAGAGCCTTCGATGCCCAGCTTCACCGGGTCGCGGCCTCCAGTGCGCGGGGCGTGCCGGCCCGTCCTCGCGAGGACTGCTTCGCGCGCGGCGCCTTCACCTCTGCGGCGGCGGCGCCCATGATGTGGCACTGCGCCGGCTGACGGCATGGTAGCACGCCGACCCTCCGGCGCTCGCCCGGGCGCCGCCCTCCCGTCGGCCGGTCCGTGTCGTGCGGTCTCCCGTCGGCCGGTTGACACCGCTCGCGGGGCGCCATAGGCTCTGTCGCATGGGCCTCACGTTCCGCAAGCTTCATCTCCACTTCGTCGCCGAGGCGAGCGGGGTCGAGCTCCGCCGGATCCACGATGCCGAGACGCTCGCCCGGATCCGGGCGGGGATGGACGACTACGCCGTCCTCGTCTTCCACGACCAGCCGTTCACCGACGACGAGCAGCTCGCGTTCGCGCAGCGGTTCGACGGCCAGCTCCACTCGAAGACCGGGGCCAGTGCCCTCCGGAAGAGCCGCCTCGGGAACGAGGCGCTCGGCGACATCTCGAACCTCGACGAGAACGGCCAGATCATGAAGTCCGACGATCGCCGACGCATGTACGGGCTCGGGAACCGCTTGTGGCACACCGACGCGTCGTTCCAGGACCCGCCGGGGCGATACTCGATGCTCTCGGCGAAGGTCGTCGCGCCCGCCGGGGCGGAGACGGAGTTCGCCGACATGCGCGCCGCCTACGACGCGCTGCCCGCGGAGACGAAGGCGCGGCTCGAGGGCCTGCGCGTCCACCACTCCATCGCGTACTCGCGCCAGACGCTCGGCTTCGAGTTCTCGAAGGACGAGGCAGAGATCCTGAAGGGCGCGATCCATCCGCTCGTCCGAACGATCCCGCGCTCCAACCGCCAGTCGCTCTACATCGCCTCCCATGCGTCGAGGATCATCGACTGGCCGGTCCCCGAGGGGCGGCTCCTCCTGCGCGACCTGATGGAGCACGCGACCCAGCCGGAGTTCGTCTACCGGCATGCGTGGCGCGTCGGCGATCTCGTGATCTGGGACAACCGCGCCACGATGCATCGCGCCCGGCCGTTCGACGACACGAAGTACCGCCGCGAGCTCCGTCGCGTGACGACCCTCGACATCGAGCCGCCCGCATTCGTCGCGAACCGCGCCTAACGGGGCGGCGGCCCGGGGGAGATCGCGGGTGCCGCGCGCTGCTCGGCTCGCGCGATGCTCGGGGTACACGGCGGCGTGTCGTACGCGACCGTCCTGCTGCCCGCGCTCGCCTCCGCCCCGGGGGTTGGCATTATTCGCGAATGCACGCAGGGGAAGGGTGGGTGACGCAGAGAACGGGCACCCGCAAGCGGGTACCCGACGGCGCCCGCAGCGGCGGGGATACACCGCCGGCGGTGATCCGCGCGTGGCGCTC
>CAZDYT010000852.1:0-2041 GCA_964509395.1 uncultured bacterium | reverse complement strand
CCAGATCTGCGGCGGGCGACTCAACTCGTTTGCGGTAGGGACGCCGGTCACCCGGCGCCCCCCGCGCAGATCCCAGCGAGCGGTATTACCGCACTGGGCTCTTGCCACAGGTCTAGAGGCATAGGCGTTGGTCCGGGTAGGGGTGCGTGATGCGGGCCGAGGGGAGCCAGCGGCGGGCGATCCGTCGCATGCGTTCCCAGGTCACGTGGGCCTTGTGGCTGCGTCGGCTGAGGGCGCGCTTCCAGAGCCAGGTGACCTGGTGGTGAAAGGCTTCGAGGGCGCTGAAGTTGAACGGCACCCCGTAGTAGTTGAGATGTCCCCGGATGATCGAGCCAAGCCATTTCCCCACCTCGGGGACGGGGTCGTGCCAGCGTAGCCGGAGCGCCGTCTTGATCTCCAGCAGTTTCGCCCGCAGCCTCTTACGCATGGTCAGCCGCCAGACCACGAAGCGCCCCCTTCGCGTCTTCCCGCAGACGTGCGTGAAGCCGAGGAAGTCGAACGTCTCGGGTTTGCCCCGTCCGCTCCGCTCTCGGTTCGGCGCCGCAAAGCGACCGAATTCGAGTAGTCGGGTCTTGTCGGGGTGCAGTTCCAGTCGGAATGCCGCGAGACGCTCGCGGAGTTCGTTCCAGAACCGCTTGGCTTCCCATTCGTATTGAAAGCCCACGATGAAGTCGTCGGCGTAACGGACAACGATCACGTCGCCCTTTGCCTGCCGGCGCCAATCGCGGACCCAGAGGTCGAACACGTAGTGCATGTAGACGTTCGCAAGGAGGGGTGAGATCACGCCCCCTTGAGGCGTCCCCATTTCGCCGCGTGTCCATTCCCCGTCCGCCAGGACGCCGGCGCTCAGCCACTTTCGGATGAGGCGCACGACGCGCTGGTCCGCAATCCGGTGCTCGATGAGCTTCATGAGACAGTCGTGGTCGATCGCATCGAAGAAGCCACGAATGTCCGCGTCGAGCACCCAGCTCACCTTCTTGCGTTGGATCCCGACGCACAGCGCGTCCAGCGCGTCGTGCTGGCTGCGCCCGGGTCGGAAGCCGTACGAGAAGCCGAGGAAGTCCGTCTCGTAGATGCAGTTCAGGACCATCCCGAGTGCACGCTGGACAAGCTTGTCCTCGATCGTGGTGACCCCGAGCGGTCGCTGGCGTCCGTCTGCTTTTGGTATGAGCACCCGCCGAACCGGCTTCGCCCGATACGCTCCACGTTTCAGCCGTTCGGAGAGGTCTTGTAGGCGTGCGTCCAGTTGCTCTCCGTACCCCTGCCACGTCTCCCCGTCCACCCCCGGTGCCGCGTCCCGCTTGAGGCTCATGAAGGCCTCGCGCAGATTCTCGATGTTGTGGACGTGGTGATAGAGCGCTGTGAACCGTCTCCCCTTGTCCGTCTTCGCTGCTTGCCTCATGCGCTCCCGCGCGCTGTGCACGCCTTCCCGGCCCTGGGTCCGGAGCGTGTTTTGCGGGTTCACATTCCCTGTGGCCTGCCGCCTTTCCTCCACCTCCTCCGCGTGCGGCGTTCCGCCTTCGCCAGGTTCGTTAGGCGCCCCTTGGCTGTGTCCGGCGTTTCCACCTTCGTGCCCGTCTAGGTTTGCCATGGCTCCTGGTTCCAGCTTCCTCCGCCCTTGTTCGGGGGCTTCGTCGGTACTACGTGGCAGTCAGACCCCCTGGCCCGTGCATCGATGGCTTGGGTCCTCAGACTTCCCATCGCGTCCCGCGGCGCCATTGCCGCGGGCGGGTTCAGGGTCTCCCGGTTCTCGCGCAAAGTGCTTCCACACATGCGTGGGGTCTACGACCGCGCCAGGTCTCGCCGCACCTCGCCCTTGCGGTGCGTCGGGTGTAGCCTTCAGCCCCAGAAACGGCCTCGGCACCTGGTAGTCAAACTCGATTTCGCGGCTCAATACCCGGCCTGCGTGTGCCCCTGTCAACGCTTCGGGCACGCCCTTACGGACGTGTCCACATGACTCGGGGTCATCGTGGGTGGCTAGCCCCTCAATGTGCGACTTCCTCCTTCGCTACACTTTGCCGGTTTATCCCGGCGCTTCTTC
>CAZDYT010000851.1:0-2043 GCA_964509395.1 uncultured bacterium | reverse complement strand
CAGATCATCAAGCTCGTGGAGGAGGCCCAGGGCTCGAAGCCGCCGATCCAGCAGATGGCGGACAAGATCGCGGGGGTCTTCGTCCCGGCGGTCATCGGGATCGCCGTCGTCACGGCCGCCGTCTGGATGCTCTGGGGGCCCCAGCCGGCGTTCCTCTTCGCCCTTTCCAACTTCATGGCGGTCCTCCTCATCGCGTGCCCGTGCGCCATCGGGCTTGCCGCGCCGACGGCCGTGATGGTGGGGATCGGGAGGGGCGCGGAGCACGGGATCCTCTTCCGCGAGGCCGAAGCCCTCGAGCTGGCGTCCAAGCTCACGACGGTGATCCTCGACAAGACCGGGACCTTGACCCGGGGCGAGCCCTCGGTGACGGACGTGTTGCCGGTCAACGGCGTCACCGCGGCCGACCTCCTGCGCTTCGCGGCCAGCGCCGAGCGAGGGTCCGAGCATCCGCTCGGCGAGGCCATCGTGACGCGGGCCCGGGCGGAGGGGTTGGAGCTCGCCGGCCCCGATGAGTTCCTGGCCATCCCCGGCCACGGGATTCGCGCCAGGGTAGAGGGGCACCAGCTCCTCCTCGGCAACGCGAAGCTCATGACCGACGAACGGGTCGAGCTCGACGGCCTGGCCAAGGAAGCGGAGTGGCTGGCCGACGAAGGGAAGACGCCCATGTTCGTGGCCGTGGACGGACGGGTGGTCGGGACCATCGCCGTCGCCGACACGCTGAAGCCTCATTCGCGGGAGGCCGTCGCGGCGTTCCGCCGGCTCGGCCTCGAGGTCGCCATGATCACCGGGGACAATCGCCGGACCGCCGAGGCGATCGCGCGTCAGGTGGGGATCGACCGCGTGTTGGCGGAGGTGCTGCCGCAGGACAAGGCCAACGAGGTCAAACGGCTCCAGCACGAGGGCAGGGTCGTTGCCATGGTCGGCGACGGGATCAACGACGCCCCCGCGCTGGCACAGGCCGACGTCGGGATCGCCATCGGGACCGGGACCGACGTCGCCATGGAGGCCTCGGACATTACGCTGATCACCGGGGACCTGCGGGGCGTGGCGACGGCCATCGCGCTCTCGAAGCGGACGGTGCGCACGATGAAGGAGAACTTCTTCTGGGCCTTCGTCTACAACACGGTACTGATCCCGGTCGCGGCCGGGGTGCTCTATCCGGTGGCCGGCGTCCTGATGAGCCCGATCTTCGCGGGGGCCGCGATGGCGCTCAGCTCCGTCTCGGTCGTGTCGAACTCGCTTCGGCTCCGCCGGTTTCGCGCCCTTCCCGGCGCGGTGAGCCCCGCCGCGCCATGACCGCCGGGGCTCCGAGGCGCCCTCAGGGGCCTGTCGGAGAAACCGCGCCACTCGCGAAAGAACTACCGCAACCCCTCAAGGTGTTCCGCTCCGGGCGCCGGCTTCGCCGGCGCACCCCCTCCTCGGGGGAGGTCCGGAAGGGGGGCGGAGCCCCCCTCCGGGTCACCTCAGGGGCGAGCCCAGCCGAGACCGAGAAGCGCGAATCCCCAGGCCGGAAGGAGCGCCGCTCCTCCCAGGAGCCAGTACGTCAGCGGGCGGTAGGGACGTCCCGACTCCGCGAGGCGCCTCACCGCCGCCTCCGTGAGGATGAGGCCCAGGAGGCCCGCGGCCGATGACGCGATGAAGGCCGCCATCAACCTGGGCTCGGGGCGTATGTCCGGCGCCGGGCCGAGGAGGCCCACGAACGCGATGAGCCAGCCCGGGAGGAGGCCGAAGAGGCCGAGGAGCCAGTAGCCATGCGGGCTCCGCCAGGCCGCACGAAGCCGAGGCATGCCGAGGCCGGCGCCGAGGACGCCGAGCAGGACGACCAGGACCGACCACCGAATCATTCAGCGTGATCGTACCGCGCGCCGCCGGCGCGCTTCCACCTCTCTACCGGGCGGGATCGAGGTGGACGGCGACGCCGCGCGCGGGCGTGCCGCTCCGGTTCCGCACGCTGTGCTCGGTGCGGGCGGGCCTCCAGAAGCCCTGGCCGGCCTTGAGCGCGCGGGAGCGGCCGTCGAGGAGGACCTCTTCCAGCTCGCCCTC
>CAZDYT010000850.1:0-2044 GCA_964509395.1 uncultured bacterium | reverse complement strand
TCGTTCGCGCCCGCCTTCGGCGTCGCGGACGTCTCCTGCGCCCGTGCGGGCCAACCGCCGACGAGGCCCACGACGAGCATGACTGGCGCGGCCAGACGGAGCGCGGTGGTCACGTCGCCCTCAACCCCTCTGCGGATCCGGCTGACCCCGCGGCTCCCCCGGCGACGCGGGACGCGAACGTGGCCACGAGGGGAGCGTGGTCGCTGGTTCCCACCTCCGCGAGGACGGCGCAGGTGGACGCGCGACGCGCCAGGGGCTCGCTCGCGAGGACGTAGTCGATGCGCCAGCCGATGTTGCGCTGGCGGAGGTTTCGCCAGGGCGCCCACCAGGTGAACAGGCGGTCGTTCTCCGGGTCGAGCGCCCGGCCGACGTCCGTGAGCCCGCGCGCCAGGATCCGCTCGAGCCGCTCCCGTTCCTCGGGCCGCTGGCCGATCGCGCCCGCCTTGCGCTCTTTCGGATGCACGTCCATGTCCGTCCGCGTGACGTTCATGTCGCCACAGAGGACGAGCTCCCATCCCTCGGCGTGGGCCTCCGCCACGTAGCCGTCCATCGCCTCGAGAAACTTCATCTTCGCGGGGAAGTCCTTGCCGCCGTTCGGCACGTAGACGGAGGCGACGACCAGGGTTCCGAGCTGCGCCGTCACGATCCGGTTCTCGTAGTCGAACGCCGGATGGCCGAAGACGGGCTTGTCGGGGAAGGCCGCCTGCCGGACGTGGAGCCCGACCCCCGAGTAGCTCGTTTCGGCGTGCCAGTAGCACCAGTACCCCGGAAGCTCCGAGAGGCTCTCCGGGACCTGGGCGGAGGCCGCCTTGATCTCCTGCAGGCAGACCACGTCCGGGCGCTCGCGGTCGATCCACTCGCGCACCTGCGCCTCGCGCGCCCGAATCCCGTTCACGTTCCAGGTCGCGACCTTCACGACCCGACTCCTGCCCCTCTGGCGCGGTCAGCCACCGATCCCCTTCTGGCGCAGGATCGCCTCGATGCGGGCCCGGTGCGCCGCCTCCCAGGCCTCGAGCGACTCGGCGGCCTCCTTGGCCGCTCGGGCGCCGGCGGCCTTCAGCACGGCCTCGGCGCCCTCGGCCGGCACCACCACGATGCCCTCCTCGTCCGCGACGACGACATCGCCGGGCCGCACGTCCACGCCGCCGCAGCGGATCGGCCCGTTGAGGACCCCGACGGCGGCCCTGGCGCCCGGGATCGGGATGACGCCGCGCGCGAACACGGGGAAGCCGTGCGCGCGCGTCTCGGCCAGGTCGCGGATCACCCCGTCGACGACGAAGGCGGCGATCCCGCGGAGCTGGGCGACGCGGCAGACGTTGCCGCCGGCGACCGCGAAGTCGGTGTCGCCGGCCTCCACCACGAGGACCGCCCCGGGCGCGGCGCGATAGATCGCCGCGTGGACCATCAGGTTGTCGCCCGGGGGGCAGCGGACCGGATACGCCGGGCCGGCCACGCGCGGCATCCCCGCCCAGAGCGGCCGGATGCGGATATCCATCACGCGATCGCGCGTCAGCACGTCGGCCAGCGTGGTCGGCGAGAGCTGCGCGAAGGCGGCGTAGAGCGCACCCGCGGTGCCCGTCGATTCGGACGCCATGAGCCCTCCCTCGCTGCGGGACGGGATGTCACCGCCCTGTGCCACTCCCGCCCCGGAAGTAAGATACCGTGAAACGAACACGAACGCCCCCCGGCTCGGCCGCCTGCCGACAGCCCGAGGGTCTCGACCCGCACTCGCTATTCAAGGCCAATCGGTGAGTCGCCTAGCGCCCATTATTCGCGAACAGGCGAGCTGAGCTTGAGGCCGCGCAGGGCCTGTCGCGGCGAACAGCCCCACGGTGCTCGCTCCCGCACGAGCGCGGGTGAGCGGCCCGCGTCACCAGGCAAAGGCATCCCGGGAGGCGGGTCGCGGTGCGCTCCGCGCCGTGGGGCGCCCCGTTCGCCGCGCCACCCGCGCGGCCTTTCCCCTCTCGCGTGTACCGTCCCGAACAGTCCGGCCTAGGCTCGTCCCGGAGGAAGGCAGGCCCGGGATCGTCCGCGCGCTCCAAGC
>CAZDYT010000849.1:0-2052 GCA_964509395.1 uncultured bacterium | reverse complement strand
CCCTCCCCGGCCGGGGGAGGGTCGGGGTGAGGGCGGGCGTCCGTCCCCCCCACCCTGCCCTCTCCCCGGGATGGGGGAGAGGGTGAATGGGGCCAAAAGCTAGCCGGTGGGACGGTACCTCCTCGCGCGCCTCGGACAGTCTGCGCTCGCCATCGCCTGCGTGCTGGTCCTCGTCTTCTTCATGGTCCGCCTGACGGGGGACCCGGCCGTCGCCATGCTGCCGCAGGAGGCGACGCCCGCCGACGTGAAGGCCTTCCGGGAGACCATGGGGTTCGACCGCCCGCTCGCCGTCCAGTTCTGGGAGTTCGTGAGTCGGGCCGCGGTCGGAGACTTCGGGAAGTCGCTCCACTACCGGATCTCGGCGTGGACGCTGATCGTCGAGCGGCTGCCTGCGACCTTGGAGCTGGCGGTGGCAAGCCTCTGCTTCGCGGTCGCCGTCGCCGTGCCCCTCGGCATCCGGGGGGCGACGCGCCCCGGGTCCCTCTGGGACGGGCTGGCCCAGGGCGTGGCGTTGCTGGGCCAGGCCGTCCCCGCCTACTGGGCCGGGCTCGTCCTCATCGTGCTGCTGTCGGTCCAGCTGAACCTCCTGCCGGTCGCGGGGCGCTCGGGCTGGGCGTCGCTCGTCATGCCCATGCTGACGCTGAGCATGGGCGTCCTCGGGCGGCTCGCCCAGCTCGCGCGCTCGGTGATGCTCGACGTGCTCCGCCAGGACTACATCCGGACGGCGCACAGCAAGGGGCTCGGCGTGCGCGCCGTCCACTACCGGCACGCCCTCCGGAACGCGGCGATGCCGCTCATCACCCTGATCGGCGTGAACTTCGGGTACATGCTCGGGGGCTCGGTCCTGATCGAGAGCGTGTTCGCATGGCCCGGCGTCGGTCGGCTGGCCGCCCAGGCGATCTTCCAGCGCGACTTTCCGCTCGTCCAGGCGGTCGCGTTCTTCGCGTCGCTGGCGGTGATCAGCGTGAACCTGGTCACCGACCTCCTCTACGGGCTCGTGAACCCCCAGATCCGATACCGATGAGGGCCGCCGTCCTGGCCCGGCCGCTTCCCGTGGAAGGGCTCCGCGTAACGAGGGGCCCGCGGGTCAGCTTGCGGCTCGCCGTCGGCGGGAGCCTGGTCGTGGGGGTCGTCGCGCTCGCCCTCCTCGCCCCGATCGCGGCGCCGTATCCCCCGAACCTCCAGGACCTCGCGCGAAGCCAGCAGCCGCCGGCGTGGCTCCCCGGCGGGGCGTGGACGAATCCGCTCGGGACCGACCACCTGGGACGCGACGTCCTGAGTCGCATCATCTACGGCACGCGCGTGTCCTTGATCGTGGGCACGGGCGGTGTGGCGCTGGCGCTGACGCTGGGGCTCGTCGTGGGCCTGGTCGCCGGCTACGTCCGGGGCTGGGTGGACGAGGCGGCGATGCGGCTGGCTGACGTTCAGTTAAGCCTGCCCTACCTCCTCTTCGTGGTGTCGATCGTCGGCGTCCTCGGGCCGAGCCTGCGGAACGTGGTCCTCGTGTTCGGGATCGCCGATTTCCCGCTCTTCGCCCGGATGGCCCGCGGGGAAGCGCTGCGGCTGCGCGCGGCCCCCTTCGTCGAGGCGGCGGTGGCGACCGGGGCGTCGGGGGGCCGCATCCTCCTGCGGCACGTGCTCCCCAACATGGCCGGCGTCCTGGTGGTGGTGGCCGCGTTCGAGATGGCCGCCATGATCCTGTACGAGGCGGGGGTGGGGTTCCTCGGCCTCTCCGTCCCGCCGACGGTGCCGAGCTGGGGCAACATGCTGGCCGACGGCCGGAACTACCTCACCACCTCCTGGTGGATCGCGACGTTCCCCGGGCTCGCGATCCTGTTCGCGACGCTCGGGATCAACCTGGTCGGCGACTGGTTCCGGCGCCTGTGAGGGCCGGCCCCCGGAGATCGAACGTCAGGTCACGACCCCGAGCCTGACGCTGGCGGGGTCCCCCGCGCGTCCAGGGCGGCTCTCAGGGCGGCGATGTGGGCGGGGCGGACACCGCAGCAGCCGCCGACGACCTGCATCCCTTCGTCCAGCCAGCCGACGGCCTCC
>CAZDYT010000848.1:0-2058 GCA_964509395.1 uncultured bacterium | reverse complement strand
GAGCGGGTCGTAGGCCCCGAACGGCTCCACCTGGCGAGCCCGCGCGCCCTCCACGCGCGGGACACACGCCCCCACCTTGTAGCCGGAATTGAGAATGGCGAGGATCTCTCGGGTGTCCTCCTTCCCGAGTTTCTCCATCTCGTCGAGCAGCAGGGTTGGGCGAAACTCTTGGGCCAGTCTGAACAGCACGGCCGGAGTCGGCGTGATGATGAGGAGCGCGTTCCACGCGAAGGCGCGGAGCAGCTCGAGCAATTTGCTCTTGCCACTTTCGGGTTCACCGGACAACGCCAGGCGCGGGAACGTGACGAACGCCAGGAAAAAGTACGTAGCCAGCGCCCACACCGCCACAAGGGTCCGGTGCTCACGCCTCGGAAACTCCATGTGCCGATCAAGAGCGTGGACGATCAATGCCAGAACCTCGGCAATCGACGGAGCCTCGGCGTCGGCCCGGAAGGCTGCCACGTCCTCGTCCCGCCACCGGCCGGCAAGATCGGGATACGGGCGCGGCGAGGCTACGAGGAACGGTTTCATCAGTTCGTCGTCTGGACTGTAGGTGAGCCGCTCGGAGGTGACGAGCTCGACGGCGCCAGCATCGGTCATGCGACCGACGAGGGCCATATCCCCGTTCAGGTTCAGCCAGGGGTGCATCCGCGAGGCGCCGAGGGCGACGGTCATGGGTAGCGACCCTCCGCGAGCAGCGCGTCCACAAGAGCCTCTGCGGCGTGCGCCCGCGTCTCAACCCGACTCGCTCGGACGAGGATGTTCCACGCGCGCCGCGTGTCGCCGAGGGCCGAGGCGCGGGCCCGGGCCTCGCATACCGCCTGGATCGCACTGCGGAAGTAGTCGGCGAACGCGAATAGCGGGCGGAAAGGCTCGAGCCGCGCTTGCTGGCGCCGGGCCTCCAGGACGACGGTGCGCCAGGCCACGCGGGCGGGGCTCTCGGGGGCGCGGTGGGGGACCGGCGCGCCAGCGCGTGGGGCCGCCGGGGGAATCAGGCCGAGGCGCCGGGCCAGGTCCGTCGCGGTCCCCCGTGCGTTGCACGACCGGCAGAGCCACACCTGCTTGTCACCGTTGAAGTCAGCCGAGGGGTGCGCGTCCGCGTGCGCGGGGCACGGAAACCGCAATTCCTTCCCCTGGCGCCGGCCGCCAGCCGCGAGGAGCGCCGCGATCAGGTCGCCGGGGTGTTCGAGGAGCGCGCCGGGCCCGTTCATCGCGCCTTCGCCCGTCGGGATGGTTCGCCCAGCGAGACCGAGGGGTCTCGGCCTGGGCCCGGGCCGCCAGCCGTTCCACATGGACCGGATCCGCTGGGCTTCGACGGTGCGCGCCGCTTCACGCCGCCACCTCAGTTCACCGCCCCGCCCCCGCGCATCACCACGCCCAGAGAGTGAGAGGCCGCTTGTCTTGGCGGCGCGTGGGAATGACGCTGAATCCGGCGCGGAGGTAGGTGAGAGCGGCGTCTCGCGACGATTTCTGATCCTGATGGCCTGGCAGGAGGGCGGCGAACTCGGCCGCGGTCACGGTTCGGCCTCGGGGCGATGCAGGCCGGCGCCGGGAGGACGGGATCGAACCGACTTGGCGGCGGCGGTGGTCGGGCCGCGAGCTGGGCGGGGATCGCCGTTACTCGACACGCCCCGCCTCCGCCCGTTGGCCGACCCGATGCCCGCCGTTGTCCCTGTCACTTGAGAAGAGGATCGCCCGGATCCGCTCGACATCTTCGGGACCGTAGCGGCGGTGGCCGCGGAGGTCGCGGGAAGCAGGAGGGATGCTCCCCGTGCGCTCCAGGCGCTTCAGCCACTCGGGCGAACACCCTAACTGACGGGCAAGCTCTCTGATTCTCATAGCCCCAGTAAACCCGAGCAATACGGGAACCGTCAAAGAAGTGGAGGGAAAAATGAAGCGGGATTTTTGCCCGCTAAGAGAAGGAGAGGAGCTACGAGGAGGCTTTGAGCAGAGAGCGAATTCGATCCGAATACGACTCGGGCTTTCCGCCAAAGTCTCCGGCGAGTACCCGCGTGATAAACCCGATCTCGGTCAGTCGCCTCATCTTTCTCAGGAGGG
>CAZDYT010000847.1:0-2058 GCA_964509395.1 uncultured bacterium | reverse complement strand
CCCGCATCGGGTCGCGCGGCGACGGGGGCGTTGCTCGTCGACCGGTTCCCTGACGGTGAGGAGGTCAGCCGTGCACCGGGGCCCGACGAAGGAAGCCGAGGCGGTCCTGTCGGCGATCTCGGCGGAGGAGACCCTGGCCCTGACCCGGCTCCTCCTCTCGGTGTCGACCCACGTCGGCGACGACGGGAAGCTGTCCGAGCCGCTCAAGGCCTGGCTGGAGGGGCGGCGGATCCCGGCGCGGCTCCAGGAAGCGGCGCCCGGCCGTCCGAACGTTCTCGCGCGGCTGCGTGGGCAGGGGAGCGGGGCCGCGCTCATGCTGATGGGACACCTCGACATCCCGCACCTCATGGGGCAGTGGACGGTGGATCCTTACCAGGGGGTGTTCAGGAACGGCCGCGTCTACGGCTCCGGGATCCGGGACATGAAGGGCGGGGTTGCCGCCATGGCGATCGCGGCCGACGCGGTCCAGCGGGCGGGGATTCCACTCAAGGGCGACGTGGTCCTGGCGTTTGTGGTGGGCCACCTGGAGCACGGGCTCGGGTGCCATGCGCTCGAGGCGACCGAGACGGCCGACTTCGCGGTGGTGGGCGAGCCAACCGACCTCGAGCTGGAAGTCGGGCACCGCGGCTGGGTCAACATCGATCTGACCGTCAGGGGGAAGCTCGCACACACGACGCGCCCGGAGAGGGGCGTGAGCGCCATCGAGAAGATGGCGAAGGTCGTACTGGCCCTCCAGCGGAAGCGCTTCCGGCCTGCTCGGCTCTCCCCGGAGGCACGCCGGCTCTTCCCGGGCCCGGTGTGCTATCAGAACGTCGGGCTGATCCGCGGCGGCATTGCGCCGAACCGGATCGCGCCCGAGTGCACGGCCACGATGGACGTCCGCTACGTGCCTGGGAAGGTGGCGGCCGACGTCCTGACTGAGGTTCGTGGGGAGCTCCGACGTTTGCATGCCGCCGATCCCCGGCTCCGTGCCGAGGCCGCGATCAGTCCCGGGTACCCTCTCGAGGCCTACCTGCTCCCGCCCGCCTCCCCCCTCGTCGGGCTGATGCACGAGGTCGCTGCGGCCGCCAGTGGCCGGCGGCGGCGTGTCGTGGCGCTGGCCGGGACGACGGACGCGGGGATGCTCTATCAGGAAGCGGGCATCCCATCGGTCATCTGCGGGCCGGCCCTCTGGCCCTACGAGTACTCGGATGAGTCGCTCCCCCTCGACGACATCCTCACCGCCGCTCGGCTTTACGCGCTGACGATCCTGCGCGTGACGGGCACGCCCCGCGACGCGTTCCGGCGCTTGACGACCGGTCCGGGGCGTGCGCCGGAAGCCCCGGTCCGCCGGCAGCGAGCGCGACGATGAAGGTCACCGGCGTTCAGGCGGTGCCGTTCCGCGCGCCGCGCAGCCGGTACTACAAGGCGGCGTTCGGCGAGGTGCTCTCCTCGGAGTATGCCCTCGTGTTTATCGACACCGACGAAGGGATGAGCCGGAGGATGTGCCCGGTCTGGGCCACGTGGGCGAACAGCGGATAGTAGCTCGGGTCCTTCCGGTGATGGGGGTTGAACCCGCGGAACGCCCAGCCGACCGTGGCCCCGGTGCGGACGACCGAGCCATCCACGTCAATCGTCAGACGCGGCAGGGCGAGCCGGGCCAGCGCCTCGGTCACGAGGTCGCGGTTGAGGGCGACGAGCGGGGCCAGGGTCTCCTGGGTGAACTGGCGCAACCAGTCGGCCACGGTGCGGCGGGTGGGCACGCGCGCCAAGCCGCAGAAGCGCGTGACCAGCGGATCGCCGCTGAGGTAGCGCAGGTGCTCGAGGCGCCGGGCCCCGACGTAGAACAGCGCCAGGAGCACCAGGGCGAGCCGTGGGCTCCCGTAGTCGCTCCGCAATCCCGCGAACGCCTGCTGCAACCGCGCGCCGAGGTCGATCCGGCGCAGATAGCGCCCAAGCAGCTCCAGGCCGCCGTACGACGTGAGCCCCTGGGGCACAAACTGGATCGTGAGATCACCCTTGACCACCCGTCGCAAGCTCGCTACGCTCAAGCGCATCAGAGGGGCCTCCAGTGTGAGA
>CAZDYT010000846.1:0-2061 GCA_964509395.1 uncultured bacterium | reverse complement strand
GGACGGCGAGGTCGGCGAGCACATCGTGACCTCGTACCTCCAGCACGGGCAGCCGCTCATCAAGTACCGCACGCACGATCTGGTGCGCTGGACGCACGCCCCGTGCGGGTGCGGGACTACGTGGGTCGGCTACCCGGGCGGCGTGCTCGGGCGCACCGACCACATGATCGTCGTCAAGGGCGTGAACGTCTACCCCACGGCCGTCGAGGCGCTGCTCCACAAGGTCGTCGGGCTGTCCGAGCACTACGAGGTCCACGTGAGCCGGGAGGCGTCGAACGACGTCGTGACGGTCAAAGCCGAAGCGCGGCCCGACGTCCCCGAGGCTGGCTACGCGGCGCTCCGGGTCCAGGCGGAGGGTGTCCTCAAGGGCGCGATCGGGGTGACGATCGGCGTCGAGATGGGCCCGCCCCAGAGCCTCCCCCGGTACGAGCTGAAGGCGAAGCGCTTCTTCGATCATCGGCCGGCCGGGCACCGGTGGCAGCTCCAGCCGTGAGGCGCGCCCGGAGGCGCTCGACGGGGGCGCGCCGCCCGCGCCCCGGGACGCGCCCGGCGGCGGAGCGAGGCGCGGCGGAGCGGGCTCGGATGGTGCGGCGCTTGCGCGAGATCCGCCGCCTCGCGCGCCGGCTCCGGCGGGAGGCGACGGCTCCCGCGGTGGAGCGCGTCTCCCAGATCATCGAGACGGAGTGCCACTTGGCCCTGTGGGCGCTCGGCGACGTCCGCGGCCTGATCCCCGAAGCCGAGCCCCGGGCCTGAAGCTCCGGCGGCCCTCCCGAGCCCCTCGGGGCGGGCGTCTCACCGCCGGAGGGATTCCCCCCGCGCGACTCCCAGGTAACGGTGACGGATCGCCGCGTCGGCGCGGAGCTGGGGTGACGTCCCCGTCCAGACCACCCGGCCCTTCTCGATGACGTAGTGGCGGTCGGCGATCCGGGTCAGGGCCTCGACGTTCTTGTCGATGACCAGGATCGCCTGCCCGGCGGCCTTGAGGGTCCGGAGGCACCGCCAGATCTCGCGGCGGATCAATGGCGCCAACCCCTCGGTCGCCTCGTCGAGGATCAGGAGCCGCGGGTTGGTCATGAGCGCGCGGCCGATGGCAAGCATCTGCTGCTCGCCCCCGGAGAGCGTGCGGCCCATGCTGCGCTGGCGCGCGGCTAGCGCAGGGAACAGGACCAGCGTCCGCTCGAGGGTCCAGGGGTCGGGGCCGCGGCGCCGGTTGGACGTCGTGGCGACCAGGTTCTCGCGCACCGTCAGGTTCGGAAAGATCTGACGGCCCTCCGGCACCAGCGCCAGGCCGGCCTGCGCGATCCGGTACTCGGGCAGGCCGTGGATCGGCCGCCCCTCGAAGCGGATCTGCCCCGCGCGCGGCGGCGTGAGCCCCATGATCGAGCGCACGGTCGTCGTCTTGCCCATGCCGTTCCGGCCGAGGAGGGTGACGACCTCGCCGGCACCGACGGCGAGGCTCATGCCGAACAGGACCTGGCTCTCGCCGTAGTAGGTCTCGATGCCGTCCACCTCAAGCATCGAGCGCTTCGTCCTCGCCGAGATAGGCCTGCCGGACCAAGGGATTGGCCAGGATCTCGTCCGGCGCCCCGGTGGCGATGATGCGTCCGTAGACGAGCACGGTGATGCGGCCGGCCAGCGCGAAGACCGCGTCCATGTCGTGCTCGATCAGCAGGAGAGTGTGCCGGCCCTTGAGCCCGCGCAAGAGCCCCACCATGCGCTCGGTGTCCTCGGGGCCCATGCCGGCCGTGGGCTCGTCGAGCAGGAGCAGGCGCGGGCGGGCGGCGAGCGCCATGGCGATCTCGAGCTGGCGCTGCTCGCCGTGCGCGAGGTTGGCGGCGAGCACGTGGGCGCGCCCGTCGAGGCCGACGTCGGCCAGCACGTGCAGGGCCGGCTCGCGCAGCGCCGGTTCCCCGCGGGCGTCGCGCCAGAAGCGGAAGCTGTGGCCGGCGTGCGCCTGCACGGCGAGCGCCACGTTGTCGAGTGCCGTCAAGTTCCGGAAGATGCTGGTGATCTGGAACGACCGGGCAATGCCGCGGGCGGAGCGCGCGGGGACGGACAGCG
>CAZDYT010000845.1:0-2062 GCA_964509395.1 uncultured bacterium | reverse complement strand
ATCATCGCCGCGGCCAGGTAGAGGTTACACGCGATGTCTGGCATCCGGCACTCCTCCCGGCCGCCGCCCATGGGGATGCGCAGCATGTTCGTCCGGTTGTTGCCGCCGTAGCAGATGTAGACCGGCGCCCACGTGTAGCCAGACATGCTGCCCTTGAGGACGAGCCGCTTGTAGCTGTTCACGAGCGGCGCCGCCACCGCGCAGATCGCTCTGGCGTGACGGAGGACGCCGGCGATGAACTGGTAGCCCAGCTTGGACAAGCCGCACCCGCGCGGGTCGCTCGGGTCCTCGAAGAGGTTGGCGCCCGTGCGCGAATCGGCCAGCGACATGTTGAAGTGGGCCCCGCTGCCGGTGCGGTTCGCCATCGGCTTCGGCATGAAGGAGGCGAAGGCGCCATGCTTTCGCGCGATCTCATGGGCCATGAACCGGAAGAACGTGAACCGGTCGGCCATGCCCAGCGCGTCGGCGTAGGCGAAGTCGGTCTCGAACTGCCCGACGGAGTCCTCGTGGTCGAACGAGAAGACGTCCCAGCCGAGCTTGTTCATCGAGCTGACCAGCTCATCGATGATCGGATAGTAGTCCAGCAGCGTCCGGACGTCGTAGGCCGGCTTGTCCAGCGCGTCCCGCTCGCTGATCACCGCGAAGCCGCCATCCGATGTCTGCCGGAAGATGCAGAACTCCGTCTCGATGCCCAGGTTGAACCGGAACCCCATGTCGGCAGCCTTGGCCAGCGCCCGCTTGAGGATCCCGCGGCTGCACGCCTCGAACGGCGCTCCATGGAAGTGCAGGTCGCTGGCGAACCAGGCGACCCCCGGGTTCCAAGGGAGCACGGTGACGGATGCCGGGTCGGGCTTCGCGCACACCTCGTCGTCGTGCACGGCCTGGGGCACCCCGTCGAGCGCCGCGCCCGTGAACATCTCGGACGCCCTCAGCATCCGGCCGAGGTGCGCGAGCGGCACGGCCTTGCATTTGGGGATGCCGTGGAGGTCGACGTAGCTCGCCAGGCAGTACTTCACACCCTGCTCGCGCAGCGACCGGGACAGCGACTCCGCGGAGTCGCTTCCACCGGGCTGGCTCACTGGACTACCCTCCGGTACGCGAGAGCAGTGGTCTCGGGTAGGGTACCGGGCCGAGACGCGAGCGCTGGTTGGACGCAGGCCCGAGCCACGCCGAGGCGTATGCCGCATACGTTGAGGCGTGGCGAGGCCCGAGGACGACCCAGCGCGACGCGTATCGGCCCGGGACGGCTCATGGCTTAACCGGGAGCCGGCCGGGCTCGCCAGCCGGGGGGCCACCTCCCCGCGGCGCCACCCCCTGGTGGCCACCGAGCCGCCGGAACTCCTGGCGTTGTCGGGGGATCAGCCGGTCCAGCACGTCGTCCGCGATGAGGTGCACTAGGTGCTGCGCATTGTCTTTCTGATCGGCCGCCGGGTCCCCACGTGATGCCGCGGATCCCCGCGATCCGCCGGCCACCGCCGCTCGCTCCACCTCAGGCCCCCGAGCGGCGGCCGTCGCTGCTGACGGCCCCGCGGCTCGACAGCTTGCTCGGGCCGGGCCGGCTCGGGGGCACCCCCGCCCGGCGCCGCCCGCGGCGTCGGCGGTCGCGCGGCCCGCCCCGGTCCTCGCCACCGTGGTCGAGGGGCAGCTTCCAGTCGTAGTTGATCTTCACCGTGTTGAGCACGTGATACGTCTCGCTCTGAAGCACCCCGGGCACCTTCGACAGGGTGGTGGTCAGGAACTCGAACAGCTGGTCGTCCGACTCGAAGAGCGCCTCGATGAGCATGTCGTACCGCCCGGCGGTGTAGGCCACGTAGACGACATTGGGGAGGGCGGCTAGCTGCCGCCCGGCTTCCCGCGCCTTTTCGCGGTCGAGGCAAATCCAGATCATCGCGTCCGTGAGGTAAGGGGTTTTGCGGGGATCGATCACCGCAGCGATCCGAATGAAGCCGTTCGAGATGAGCCGATCGATCCGATGGCGGATGGTCGTCTCGGTGACCCCGAGCGCGCGCGCCATCCCCACGTTCGACCGCTACGTCAAAAGAACACGCACCACCGAGGTGTC
>CAZDYT010000844.1:0-2062 GCA_964509395.1 uncultured bacterium | reverse complement strand
AGGATCTTGTCCTTTGCCGCCTCGGGCGGCTCGTAGTTGATCGCCTCGACCTTGAGCAGCGCGAAGTACCGCTCCGAGTCCTTCGGCGGACGCACCTGTCCGGAGATCGTGTCGCCGGTCCGGAGGTCGAACCGGCGGATCTGCGACGGTGAGACGTAGATGTCGTCCGGCCCGGGCAGGTAGTTGTAGTCCGGCGCGCGCAGGAAGCCGAACCCGTCGGGCAAGACCTCGAGCACCCCTTCGGCGTAGATGAGCCCGTCGCGCTCGGCCTGCGCCTGGAGGATCTTGAAGATCAGCTCTTGCTTGCGCAGCCCGGAGATCCCCTGGACCCCCAGATCACGGGCAATCGCGTTGAGCTCCGGAATCGACTTCTCCTTGAGCTCAGTAAGGTTCATCCCGGCAGTGCTCGGTGCCACGGAAACTCCTCCTTCACTGCGTTCCGGCGCGTCGGGCGCGGCCCGACCGAAGGCATGGGGGGGCGTGGGACGACGGGGGCGGCGCGGAAGTGGAGGCGTGCTCACGATTCTGAATCGCTCCTTTGAGATACCGCGTGGCGAGGACCGTCAGAGGATTGCGGCGGCGTCACCGCTCAGCCTGAGCCCTTGTATAGCACTCACCTGCGCCCTTGTCAACTTTTCTCGCATTCGCAACCTCTCCATCCCCTGGGGGGTACCCGCGGCCAACGGCCGCGGGTGGGCCGAAGGCGTCGCGATCGGATGGCCAATTGCCGGAGGCGCGAGACACGCCGGCCGAGATGGTCAGAGGCGCAGCCCCTCCGGGATTTACAGCCGCTCGGCGATCAATGCCCGCTCTCGAAGCCCATGGAGCCATTCGGCGAGCCGCTCCTGGGCCCGTTTCTGGATCAAGAGATCGCGCGCCTGCTGGCGCAGCTGGACGAGCATCTCCGGAGTCAGCTTCTCCCGGTCTTCGAGCCGGAACAGGTGGTACCCGTTGTCCGACTTGATGGGCTCTGTGACTCCCCCCTTCTCGAGCTTGAGAATCGCCTCTTCGAAGAGCGGTTGGAGCTCCCCTCGGGGGAGCCACCCGAGGTCGCCCCCGGAGGCCGCCGAGCCGTCCCGAGAATACTCCCGCGCCAGCTCCGCGAAGTCGGCGCCTTCCCGCAGCCGGGCCTGGATGGCCTCGATCTCCGACTTGGCGCGTTCCCAGGCGACCGGCGAGTCGGCGGGTCGCGCCAGCACCGCGATGTGGCGGGGGTGATACTTCAGCTCTCGTTCGAACTTCCCGCGGTTCTCGGCCACGTAGGCATCCACCTCGGCGTCGGAGACGGCGGCGCGGCGGCCGACCCAGCGGCTTCGGATCTTCTGGGCCAGCAGCGAGTCGCGCATGTCCCGGCGCACCTGCTCCCACGTGAGCCCCTGCGCGCGGAGCTGCTCGCTGATCCGCTCGCGGTCGCCCCCGTTACGCCGCACGAAGTCCTCGATGAGCTCCTGGACCTCGTCCTCGGTCACCTCGATCTTCTCGCGGCGTGCTTCCTGCACCTGGAGCCGATGGTCCACCATCCGCTCGAGCGCCTTGTGCAGCAGCTCCTCGCGGGCCGGCCCCGGCGACGGCACCGACTCCTTGGTCTCCCGGAGGGAAAGGAGCACGGCTTCCTGGAGCTCGGACATCATGATGACGTCCTCGTTGACGACCGCCACGACGCGATCGACGACTGACGGGTCGTCCGGCAGGGCGGGCGCGGCCGCAGGCGTCAGCAGGAGCGACCCGCTGGAAGGCGGCAGCGGCGGCAGCGGCGGCAGCGCGCTCCGGCAACTCACGAGCAGGAGACAGGCGACGGAGAGATGCCAGGCTCTCATGTCAGCTCCTTAAAGAGTCGCAGCAGCGCGGCGTGGGTGTCCCGCCACGGCGCCACCGGCACGTACCACTCCGGCCGGAAAGCCGGCACGACCCGCGTCACGACCGACAGCGGCATCGCCATCCCATACAGCCGTGGCGGTACGATCCAGGTCGCCACCGATCCTGAGCGCATGAGCGCTCTGCGCAACTGCGCGGCGCGGCTCGACGCGCAAGGCGTGCAGCTTGGACTGCTCGATGCGCAGAC
>CAZDYT010000843.1:0-2063 GCA_964509395.1 uncultured bacterium | reverse complement strand
TGTCCTCCACCGTCTTCCGCTGGGCGAGGTAGGACATGATGTCGGACTCGACGAACACGGTGCAGACGGAGGTGAGCCGGACGGGGGCCCGCGCCTTTAGCGAGAGCGACCCGATCTCGTCGAGGCCGACGCCGATGACGTCGGCCGCGGCAGAGAGAAACCGCCCGGTGCCGGCCGCGCACTTGTCGTTCATCGCGAAGTCGAGCACCGATCCGTCCGGGCCCACCTTGATCGCCTTCGTGTCCTGCCCGCCCATGTCGATGACGGTGCGCGTGCCGGGAAAGAGCGAGTGCGCCCCCCGCGCGTGGCACGTGATCTCGGTGATCTGCGCATCCCCGAACGTCACCTTGTAGCGGCCGTAGCCGGTGCCCACGACGTAGCCGATGGCCTCCCGGGGAAGCCCCGCGCTCTCCAGGGCGCGGACGAAGGCGGTCTCCGCGGCCCGCGAGACGTTCGCGCCCGTCGCGATCAGCGACCGCGCCACGATCCGCCGCGACCCTTCGACGATCACCGCTTTGGTCTGGGTCGAGCCGACGTCGACCCCGGCGCCGAAGATCATCTTGGCCTCCTCGCTGGACGTAGCCGTGCGATGGTGATCGGCCTGAGCTGCCCCACCCTGAGGATGATGGCCGCCTTCGCGTCGATCTGGCTCGCGATCATCAGCAGCCCGGCCAGAACGGCGGCGGGCAGCGCCAGCGCCGGCCAGGCGAGCGCGGGCGCGATCGTGAGGGCCGGGGCGAGGTTGCCGCGGACGGTGGCGACCGTGCGTGTCCGGCCCTCGCGGCAGGGACGCGTGGCGTGGACGAACGTCGGGTCGCGGGACCAGCTCAGGAAGGCTTGCCAGACGAGCGCGTGGAGGATGAGCAGCACCAGCACCGCCGCGAAGCCCCGGTCGCTCGGCGCCCGGCCCTGCGCGGCCCCGAGCAGCATCAAGAGCCCCGTGCCCGACACGAGCGCCGACGAGAGAAAGAGGAGCGGCATCACCGGGACGTCCCACGCGGCGATCCCCCGGGCCTCGCGCAGAATCCACCCCTGCGCGAGCGCGAGGCCCACCGCGGCGAGCGCCGCGAGGGGGCGATGGCCGGGCACCTCGACCGCGAACTCGCTGGCGGCGAAGAGGGCGAACGCGCCGCCGAGCCACAGCTCCCGCGACATCCACGAGGTCAGGACGCGGGTCAGGACGCGCATCCCCCGCAGCGGCCGGCCCGCCTCGGTCGCGACCGCGACGAAACCCGCCAGGACCAGGGCCGGCCCGAGCCACGCCGCGATGATCACCTCGCGCGAGGGCCCGAAGCCGGCGGCCACCGCCGCCGCCACGTAGAGCCCGGCCCCGAGGCCGCCCAGCACGAAGTTGACGACCGCGGGGCGGCCCCACAAGGTCTGAGGGGTCGGCGCCATGAGCTCCACGGGCTCGGGCGCTGCCAGGGGGGTCATGGCTCGCCCCCTCGGTAGTACACCGACGGCGCGGTGCCGCACTCCGGCATGAGGGGCGTGGCCCCCCCGTCGGCGATCAAGCGTGCGACACGGCTCAGCGGGTCGTCGAGATCGCCGAAGACGATGGCGTTCGTGAGGCAGGCAACGGCGCACATCGGCGTGGCCTCGGGATCCACCCCCGGGACGAGCCCCCGCGCGCGTCCGGTGTCGACCCGCTCCATGCAAAACGTGCACTTGGTCATGACGCCAAGCCGGTCGGCCCGCGCGCTCGCCAGCGCCGGGGGCATCGGGGGGCCGAAGCCGTCGTCGGCCGTGCGGACGAGGTGGCGCGCGCGATAGGGACACGCCACGGCACAGTACCCGCACCCCACGCAGGCGTCGTAGGCCACCCACACGATGCCGTCCTCCCGTTGCCGCGAGGCGCCGGTCGGACACACGGGCACGCACGGGGGCTCGGCGCAGTGCATGCACTGCATCGGGAGGAAGACGCGGCGGACGTCCGGGTACTCGCCCACCTCGCAGTCGGCGACGAAGCGCCAGTGAGTGCCGGCCGGCAGCCCGTGGGCCTGCTGGCAGGCGATGGTGCACGTCTGGCAGCCCACGCAGCGCGGGAGGTCGATGACCATCCC
>CAZDYT010000842.1:0-2063 GCA_964509395.1 uncultured bacterium | reverse complement strand
GCGCCAGCATGTCCCGACCGAGGTGGTCCGTCCCGAGCGGGTGGGCGGCCGACGTGGGCCTGAGAACCTCGGAGAGCCGCTGGCGCTCGGGATCGTACGAGGTCAGCAGGGGAGCCGCCAGGGCGAGGATCAGCAGCAGCAGGAGGAGTGCCAGCCCCAGCATCGCCGCCCGGTGACGGCGGAAGCGCCGCCACCCCTCGAGGAAGCGCCGGAGGCGCGGCCACGGGGCCGCGCGGGCTGCCGGTTCAGCCGTAATGGATTCGAGGGTCGATGACGGCATAGAGGAGGTCGACGAGCAGGTTGGTCAGGATGAACAGGGAGGAGAACACCAGCACGATGCCCTGCACCACCGCGTAGTCGCGGGAGAAAATCGACTCGACGAGGAGCAGTCCCATCCCGGGCCAGCCGAAGACCGATTCGGTCAGCACCGCCCCCCCGAGGAGCGTGCCGAACTGGAGCCCGACCACGGTGATGATCGGGATGAATGCGTTCTTCAGCGCGTGACGGGCGACGACGAGCGTCTCGCCGAGCCCCTTGGCCCGCGCGGTCCGGACGTAGTCCTGGCCCAGCACCTCGAGCATGCTCGATCGGGTCATCCGCGCGATGAGCGCGACCGAGAAGGAAGCCAGGGTCAGAGAGGGCAGGATCAAACTGGCGGGCGTCTCGGCGCCAGCGGCCGGCAACCAGTGGAGGTGCACGGCGAAGACGATGATCAGCATGAGTCCCAGCCAGTACACGGGCATCGAGACGCCGAGGAGCGCGGTCAGCGAGAGCAGGTAGTCGAACGGGGAGTACGGGCGCGTCGCGGCGAGCGCGCCCGCCAGGATCCCGAAGACGGCGGCGAGCCCGGCACTGGCCACGGCGAGCTCGAGCGTGGCCTGGAGGCGCGGCTTCAGTTCCTGGATGACGGGCTCGGAAGTACGAGCCGACCGACCGAGATCCGCCCGCGCCAGGCGGGCGAGGAAGATCCCGTACTGCACGTAGAGGGGCCGGTCAAGCCCGAGTTCCGCCCGGATGTGCGCCACGTCCTCCTCGCTCGCGAGAAGGCCCGCGATCACGCGCGCGGGGTCTCCGGGGAGGAGGCGCACCATCAGGAACACGATGAGCGACACCCCGAGCAGGGTGACCACCGAGGCCACGAACCGCTGGGCAAGATACCGCCGGAAGAGGTTCATGGCCCCGGTCCCAGCCCTCCGGACCTGCCCGCCGGGCGCCTACTGGGCGGGGCGGGCGTAGACCGCGTAGAACTTTTCGTTCGGGATCGAGCCGACGTCGGTCACCTTCGCCGAATAGACGATCGGGTAGCGTTGCACGTAGAGGAAGATCCACGGGGCATCCGCCCACACCTTCTTCGAGATCTGGCAGTAGAGCTCCCGCCGCTTGTCGGGGTTCGCCTCGCGGTCGGCGGCCTGGATCAGCTCGTCGACCCTCGGGTCCTTGTAGAACGTGGTCGCCAGCCCGCTGGGCGGCGCGTAGGTCGAGAGGAACTGGAGCACCTGCTGCGCGGCGTCCAAGAAGGCAGGGGCCCAGCCCAGATAGTGGAGCTCGGTCGTGTTGCCCTTGTCGGCCGGCGTGATGATCGTGCGGACGTAGCTGGGCCAGTCCATCGTCTGGATCTGAGGCTCGAGCCCGACCTCGCGGAGGTAGCCGGCGATCGCCTGGGAGGCCTCCTTGTCCTGGACGTAGCGGCCGGTCGGGTGGATGAACGAGACCTTGGTCCCGGGCTTGACCCCGGTCGCGGCGAGGAGCTCCTTCGCCTTGGCCTGGTTGAACTCGTAGGCGCCGACCTTGCAGTAGCCGAAGAGGCTCGGGGCCATGGGCGCATCCATCGGATCGGCGGCCCCGAAGAGCACGCTCTGGATGATGGCCCCCTTGTCGACCGCGTAGTTGAGCGCCTGCCGGACCCGCGGGTCCGTGAATGGCGGTTTGGTCGTGTTGATCGCGATGAAGATGGTGCGATCACTCGGCGCCAGGACGACCTTCACCGCCGGGTTCTGGCTCAGGGCGGCCAGATCGGCGACCGGCGGCAACACGATCAGCTCCACCTGCCCGGCGAGCAGGAG
>CAZDYT010000841.1:0-2063 GCA_964509395.1 uncultured bacterium | reverse complement strand
CCCTGTTCCCGGTGACCATCCCAACCCGGGTTATCTATTGCGTGGGTGGGGTCGTCGCGCTCCTCGTGGCCAACAATCGGTTGCTTTGGGAACACCGCGGGCGAGTGGCGGAGCTGGCGCTGCGGAGTCGGCTACCCGCGATTGCAATGGACAGGGACTATACGGAAGCCGGGCTGCTCATGACCTATGCAGCAGATAACCGAGAGATTGTTCGGCGCGGCGCCGACTATGTAGACAAAATCTTGAAGGGAGCAAAGCCAGGCGACCTGCCCGTCGAACAACCCTTGCGCTATGCGCTCGTCATCAACCTCAAGACCGCCAGGGCCCTCGGCCTGACAATTCCGCGCTCCGTCCTCGTCCGGGCGGACCAGCTGATCGAATGACTCACGAGTTGGCCTGTGACCCCACGAACCCGAGCGCAAGCGGCAGCTCGCCGATCTTGTGGAGACCCCGGACGAGGAACCCCACAATGTCGAGGTAATGCGTGGTTGGGCATTCGGGCACGAGCGACCGCGACCTCTGATCCGCCCGCACGAGCACGGCCGGCGATCCGGTAGACCTTGCCCGCCGGCTGCCCCTCGGCGGCGAGCGGCGTGGCGAGCAGGCTGAGGGTGAGAAGCAGGGCAACGCGCCCACGTTCGGTTCCGAACCGTGGGTTGAATTGAAGGCCATGCGGATCATCTCTTCTCCTGGGTCTGCCCGGCTCCCCACCCACGCCGATTGCCCTACTTGCGTACCTCGAACTTCCCCTTCCACTGGTAGCACTCGGAGTACGAATTCGGCATGGCCGGCTTCGGGGCGGACGCGACCCGGTCGGACTCGAAGCCGCCCGTGATTCCCTTCCACTTGCCGGTGCCTTCCAGGAACGGCCAGCTCAGCTTGGGACCCGTGTAGGTGCCCCCCCAGACGATGATGTCACCGTCGGCATCGACCACCTTGCAGAGCGCGTAGCCCTCCCGCATGGGCAAAACGCCCCGCTGGACGCCGGCGCAGTACGTGGCGGCATTGTCAAACAGCTTGTTCGGACTCCGGACGATGCCGTTCTGTGCCCAGGTGAACACGAGCTTGAGTTCCTGGCTCCCCTGGTACGCAGTGAACGTGCCCACAGCGCAGTGCGTGGCTTCGAAGTCCTCGGCGGCTGCTGCCGGGACGAACACCAGGACGCCGAGCACGACCAGCGCGAGCCCGGCCACGACAGCCCGACAGTTGTCCCAGGGTGCTCCGGATGGGTTCATCGCTCTCCTCCCTCTCTTTCGACCGTCACCTCCGCGTGAGGGCTGCTGCGCATTTCGCTCGGCACAGCCGCGATCAGGTGGAAGGCATGGGAGGGGCGCGGACACACGAACGCCCTCGTGGACCACCAGCTTGGCCAACGAGGGCATCGAAGGGTTGTCCGGAGATCTCTGAGGTCAGGCTCGCCTCCCCTGAAGGCCGGACAGTCCTGCGGAACCTGACGCGAGTGTAGGTGGCGGTCAGGAGGCTGTCAACGGGCTCGGTGACGGTCCCGGCCTGAGTATCCAGGCCATGCTGGACCTTGCCGGACCGCGCGCACGTCGGAGCGGAGCCGGAGGGGCCCGCGCATTCACCAGCCCCACCGGGAGGCGATCTGGGCTAGAATCAGGGGCCGTGGCCACCCGATCCTCCCGGTCCTCGCGCAACATGCGGCTCCTCGCCCACCACGAGCTCGGCGGCTTCGGCAACTGCGGCGAGGGCATGGCCATCCAGCTCGCGCGGGACGGCCGCCGCGTGCTGTGGCTCGCCCACGAGTCGGCGCCGAAAAACGTCACCGCGCTGGACGTGACGGAGCCGCGGAAGCCCTCGGTCGTGCTCCAGACCGAGCTGCCGCATGGCGACATGCGGTCGAACTCCCTCGACGTGGTCGGGGACCTGCTCGTCGTCGCCTACCAGGTGAGCCGCCCGGGGCTCACCCCGGCGGGCTTCGAGATCTTCGACGTCGGCGATCCGGCCCGCCCGAAGCCGGTGGCGTTCTTCGACGCCTCGGGGCCGGCCTCGCGCGGCGTCCATCACCTCTGGTTAGTGGAAGGCCACTACGTCCACCTGAA
>CAZDYT010000840.1:0-2064 GCA_964509395.1 uncultured bacterium | reverse complement strand
CGCGCGGCCCATACGTCGACAACGACACACGCATTTCACGACTCCCATTTCCGTAGGTTCTGGCTTCGGCCGGCGATTATGCCGCACGACCCGGGGCTTGCCGCAAGCCCCCTGTGCGCTATACATTGAAAGTGGAAATGAGTGGGTACTCTCTTTTGGGACTCCTCGGGTTCGCGTGGGTCTCTGCGCCGCGTGTTGAGGAGCGGCCGCATCGACTGACCAGGCCGTTCGGTTGCTCAGAACGCTCCGGGAGAGGACACGAAAGACGCGCACGTGTCGCTCCCGCGGTAGGTTCGGCGCTTCCACAGCGAACCGAGCCTTCCCCGGAAGGGGAGACACGTGCGCGTCAGCACCGCATTCAACAAGATGTTGGCCATCCCAGGCGCCACCGTGGCCTCGGTGAGCTTCACCCCCGCCGGCGTAGTCGTGACCCTCAGGCGGCGCTTCAAGCGGCTCACCTGCGGCTGCGGACACCGGGCGCGGGCCGCCTACGACTCCTCGGTCCGCCGCTGGCGCCATCTCGACCTCGGCGCGTGCCGGCTCATGATCGAGTGCGAGATCCGAAGGCTCTCCTGCCCCCGGTGCGAACGGGTCCGCACCGAGCAGGTCCCCTGGGCGCGTCCGGGAGCCCGGCACACGCGTGACCTGGAAGACGTCGTCGCGTTCTTGGCTCAGCGGGTGGACAAGACCACCGTCGCCCGGCTGCTTCGCGTCTCGTGGGAGGCGGTGGCGAACATCGTCACCAGGGTCGTGGCCGAGCAGATCGACGACTCCCGTCTCGATGAGCTCTACCGCATCGGGGTCGACGAGGTCTCCTACCGAAAGGGGCATCGCTACCTCACGATCGTCGCCGACCACGACCGATCTGGCGCGGTGGTCTGGGCCGCAGAGGGCAAGAAGGCCGAGACACTGAGGGCCTTCTACGACGAGCTCGGGGAGCAGCGAAAGGCACGGCTGCAGGCGATCTCGCTCGACATGGGATCGGCCTACGAGACGGCGACGACGGAGGAGGTGCCCCACGTCACCCAGTGCATCGACCCCTTCCACGTGGTCAAGGCGGCCAACGACGCGATCGAGAAGACCCGGCGGTGGGCGTGGAACCTGGAGCGAGGCACCAACCCAGCCCCCAGGAGGCCCCGGGGCCGGCCGCCGATGGGATCGACCCCGCCGCCTGACCGTCCCCGGGCGATCAAGCACACCCGCTGGGCGCTGCTCAAGGACCCGGACGCTCTCAGCGATGCCCAACTAGGTGTCCTGGACTCGCTCCGCCGGGACCGGTCCGCGCTCTACCGGTGCTGGCAGCTCAAGGAGGCCCTTCGGGACCTCTACCGGCTCCGCCGGCCCCAGGACGCCGGGCTGCATCTGGACTGGTGGCTGGCGTGGGCCTGCCGCTGCCGCATCCCCGCGTTCGTGAAGCTGTCCAAGACCATCAGGGCCAACCGAGACCGGATCCTGGCGGCGGTCGAGCTCGGGCTTTCGAACTCGAAGCTCGAGGGGCTGAACAGCAAGATCCGGCTGATCAACCACCGCGGCTACGGCCACCACTCCGCGGCAGCTCTGATCTCGATGATCTACCTCTGCTGCGGCGGGATCAGCGTCCAGCTACCCACGGAAAGGTGAGGAGAACCCTTTTTCTCACTGGTTGCGGCGAACTCGCCCCGGTCCCACTCCCTCAACCAATCCCGTAACGGCATGCCCTCGAGACGCGCCATCAGGCACAGCTGCCATAATGACTGCATGTCGCGAGGAGATCGCAAGCAGCTCCGGGGGATCTTCGACGAGGTGGCCGAGCTCTACGACGAGGTGCGACCTCGCTATCCCACTGGACTGATCGAGGATCTCATCGGACTTGCGGATCTGCCGGCGGATGCGCGCATCCTGGAAATCGATCATTACGAGCATCTCTCCGTGCACGAGCAAGTTGCGGGAATGATAGTCCCGATGTGCAAAGACGCGCGGCTCGGCCGCGAGAAATCGCGCGAGCCGCTGAAGAAACTCCTCGAGGGTGCGCATTGCGGACCGCGGCGGTTGAATCCCGCAGAACCCTCGAACGAAGTGCGTCAC
>CAZDYT010000839.1:0-2069 GCA_964509395.1 uncultured bacterium | reverse complement strand
TCACGGTCACCTCGCCGGCGCCCTCCTATGCCGGCGACGGGGACCGGGTCCGCCTGGGCCTCCAGGCCTATGCCTTGGGCATCGCCTGGGAGTTCGACCCCTACTTCGGCCTCTCGGTCTCCCGCGTGGACCCGCTGCCCCACCAGCTCGAGGCGGTCTACGACTACCTCCTCAAGCTCGCGCGCGTGCGCTTCCTCCTGGCCGACGACGCGGGCGCCGGCAAGACGATCATGGCGGGCCTCCTGATCCGCGAGCTGAAGCTCCGCGGGCTGGCCGAGCGGATCCTGATCGTCACCCCGGCGAACCTCGCCTTCCAGTGGCAGCGGGAGCTGAAGGAGAAGTTCGACGAGAAGTTCCTGGTCCTCCGCGGAGCCGACCTCCGGGTCCAGTTCGGGGTCAACCCCTGGCTCGAGCATCCCCAGATCCTGACCTCGCTGGACCTGGCCAAGCGGGACGAGATCCTGCCGAGCCTCCGGCAGAGCCACTGGGACCTCGTCGTCGTGGACGAGGCCCATCGCATGTCGGCCGCGGCCGAGGACAAGAAGAGCCTGCGATACAAACTGGGCGAGCTGCTGCGGGACATCACCGACCACTACCTCCTCCTCACCGCCACCCCGCACCGCGGCGACCCGGAGAACTTCTCGCTCTTCCTCCGGCTCCTGGACCCGGACGCCTTCGCCGACGTACGCTCGATCCGGCAGGCGATGGACCAGCGCCGCGCCCCCTTCTACCTGCGGCGGACGAAGGAGGCGATGGTCTACTTCCCGGAGCGCCAGGCGGACGGCACGTGGGCGGCGCGGAAGATCTTCACCAAGCGCATCCCCCACTCGGTCGAGTTCGCGATCGACGGGGAGGAGTTCCGGCTCTACCGGGACGTCACGGCCTTCGTGAAGGCTCAGTCGAGCCAGGCCGCGGTCGAGGGCGAGGACGCGCGGGCCCGGGCGGTCGGGTTCCTCATGGCCCTCTACCAGCGGCGGCTCGCGTCGAGCACGTACGCCGTCCGCCGGTCGCTCGAGAACCGGGCACGACGGCTCCGGGAGGGACTCCGGCGGGCGACCGACCTGGCCCGCCAGGCCCCGCCGGACCTCCCGACCCCGGACGAGCTGGAGGAGATGGAGGACCACGAGCGGGAGCGCCTGGAGGCGATCCTCGAGGCCATCACGCTGACCCAGAACCCCCGCCAGGTCGAGGAGGAGATCGCCGAGCTGGCGCGGCTCGCCGAGCAGGCCCTGGCCGTCGAGCAGGCCGGGGCCGAGGCCAAGCTCGGGCGGCTCCAGCGCCTGCTCCGCGAGGAGGGCTTCTTCGACGACCCCGACCAGCGGCTCCTGATCTTCACGGAGTTCAAGGACACCCTCGACCACCTGGTCCAGACACTGACCGGCTGGGGCTTCCGGGTGGGGCAGATCCACGGCGGCATGAAGCCGGGCAGCCGTGAGGAGCCGGGCTCCCGCCTCCACGCGGAGCAGCAGTTCAAGGACGGGGCGATCCAGGTGCTCGTGGCGACCGAGGCCGCGGGGGAGGGCATCAACCTCCAGGTCTGTCACGTGCTCGTCAACTTCGACATCCCCTGGAACCCGAACCGGCTCGAGCAGCGGATGGGCCGCATCCACCGGTACGGCCAGACCGAGGACTGCCTGATCTTCAACTTCGTGGCGGCGAACACGATCGAGGGGCGGGTGCTGCGGAAGCTGCTCGAAAAGCTCCAGGAGATCCGGGACGCGCTCGACGACGACGCCGTGTTCAACGTCGTGGGCGAGGTGCTCCCGGCGGCGCACCTGGACCGCGTCCTCCGCGAGTACTACGCCGGGCGGCTCGGGGACCAGGACCTGGAGGACCGGGTCCTCCGGAACGTCAACGAGGCCAGCTTCCGGGCGATCTGCCAGAACGCCCTGGAGGGCCTCGCCGCGAAGACCCTGAACCTCGCGATGCTGATCGAGCGCCGGGCCAAGGCCCAGGAGCGCCGGCTCGTGCCGGAGACGATCGCCCGCTTCCTCGGGGCGAGCGCCGCCCAGGTCCCGATGACGCTCCGGGCGGTGAAGGCCCTCCCCCACGCCTTCGACCCGGGTCCC
>CAZDYT010000838.1:0-2070 GCA_964509395.1 uncultured bacterium | reverse complement strand
CGGCCGCCTCGAACAGGACCTCGGCCGGCACATCTTCGAGCCGCAGCGTCGCGTACAGGAAGTTCGAGTCGTAGCGCTCCCGGTACTCCTCGTCGAAGTACGCGACGCCGTGCTCGAACGGCTCTGTTCGCGTGCTGAGCCGCTCGAGGAGGCGCTCTTCGAGCGCGAAGAACCGTTCGAGGTCGTCCACGAGCGACCAGCGTACGCGAGCGGGACGCGCGGCCCGTGGGGTTTGTATTTAGGGACCTCTCAAGAATCTGTGCACGGTGGCGGGAATTCATGAGGTCCGGAGGGGACTTGGCGGAAGCTCCAGGTCTCCCAAGCAGTGAAGCATCGCCAACGTGAAGGCGTGCTCCGAGCGGAACCCTCGGGCGCGGTGGCTGATGGCCTTGGCGTTGTTGTTCATGGCCTCCACCGCACCGTTGTCGATGCGGTGGTCGAAGTAGGCGAGGACTCCCGCCTCGTGCCGCCGGAGCATCCAGGCGAACTCCCTGATCGGTTCGATCCCGGAGTGGGTGGCCCACCAGAACCACCGGTCGAGGTACTTCTTCGCCCACGTCTTGGACCGATAGCCCCACAGGTGGCGGAACAGCTCCTTCAGCTCGTAGGCCCGCAGCACCTTCAGCCCTCGCTGGTGCTCGAGCTCCGCCAGGCGCAGGCGCTGGCGGTCGGTGAGGTTCTCGGGGTTCTTCAAGAAGATGTACCGGGTCCCCTTGAGCAGCTCGGGGAAGTCGCGTTTGAGGGCCCGGGCCTCGGCCTTGCGCACGTCGTTCACCGCCTCCAGCAGGTGGCGGACGATGTGGAACTTGTCGAACACGAGCGCGGCCTGCGGGGCCCGCTTCTGGATCACCTCGACGTAGTTGGCCCACATGTCGCAGCACACCGCCTCCAGGCGTTTGGCCTGCTCATCGCCCAAGTCCCGGAAGAACCGCTGGAGGGTGGCCTTGCTCCGGCCCTCCCCGGACCAGATCAGCCGGCGGGGCTCCGAGCCGAGGTCGTACACGTTCGTGTGGTAGACGTGGCCCTTCTTCCGGCTGAGCTCGTCGACGCCGATGACGCGAAGCTCCGAGAGGTCCCGGCGAGCTAGTCCGTACGCCACGGCCTGCTCCACCGGGGAGACCACGGTGGCCCAGGACACGCCGTACAGCCGGGCCACCACGTCCCACGCCAAGAGGCGCGACCACTCCGCGAGCTCCACCACGAGGGGACGCGACAGCGGGCTCTTGCCGATGGACCACGGGATGACCTCCACCTTCGGAGTCCCGCAGCCCGAGCACGCCACCCGGGCCGGCCGGTACCGCAGCTCCACCGGGATCTCCCACACCGGAAGGTGCCGCCACCTCCGCTCGACGAGCCGATCCCTCACTTGGTCGAACGTCCCGCACCCCGAACAAGGCAGCCACCGCCTGCCGACTCGATCGAGCTCGACCGCGATCCGCCCGTCGCGCCGGCTCACCGAGGCCACCCGATGGTTCTTGAGGGCGAGCGTGGTTCGTACCAGACTGGCGACTTGCACCTGCCCCTCTCGGCTCTTCCGGCCTTCCGCAAGGCGAAGAAGAACCGAGGGGGCAGGTCACTTCAAGGATCTCGGCTCAGGGCCTGCACAGATTCTCGAGAGGAGCCACGGTTTCTAAGAAATCCGGTCTGCACCCGGCTCACGTCCGGGAAAGTCGCGCGTCCACCCAAGGTGACGACCCATCGACCGGAAGGCCAAGCGGGGCGACGATCCGCTCGATCACGTGGAGGACGGCCTCCTCCCCCTCGAGTAGGCCGTCCGCCACCTTCTCGATCCGCGGACAACGTTCCTTCTGCGTAGACGCGCGTCGGGGATGCCGGGCCGAGCTCGAGGGCGCTACCAGTTCCGGCTCGACGGGGCTTGACGACTGAGGGGTGCACTTATCCGGCGTCACGCCGCTTCCCGGTAGTACTCGTGGATCCGCCCGCCCAGGAGGTCCCGACGAGCCACCGAGCCGCATCTGCCGATGCCGAGTCTCGTCGGCTCCGGAGCGACCAGATCGAGGCCGAGGTGCGGACGCTCGGCGTTGTAATGGACGACATACTGCCGGAGGA
>CAZDYT010000837.1:0-2078 GCA_964509395.1 uncultured bacterium | reverse complement strand
TCGCCCCGACAGCCCCCGGATCGTGGGCGGCAGGGTATTCAAGTACGAGAGCGTCAAGGGCTCCCGGATGGTGCTCGACGTGCCCCCACCCGCGCGGCCGTGGCTGGGCGATCCCGCCCGCCCGCTCTTCATCACGGAAGGAGTGCGGAAGGCGGACAGCGCCGTCTCACATGGGCTCTGTTGTCTCGCCCTCCTCGGCGTCTGGAATTGGCGCGGCACGAATGGGCACGGTGGGAAGGTCGCGCTCCCGGACTGGGAGAGCGTGGCGCTCAACGGGCGCACGGTGTGTGTCGTGTTCGACAGCGACGTGATGGGCAAGCGCGAAGTCCACGCGGCGCTCGCGCGGCTCAAAGCCTTTCTCGAGTCCCGCGGAGCGCACGTGCTCGTCATCTACCTGCCGTCGGGCCCGGGCGGCATGAAGCAGGGACTTGACGATTTCTTCGCGGATGGGCGGACGCCGGAGGATCTGCTCGCGCTCGCAACAGACGAACTGCGCCGCCCCCAGGAGGAGCCAGCGCAGTCTCGGGATGCCGGCCCCTACCGGGTCGAGGCCGGGCACATCTGCCGAGACAAGCCGACGCGCGACGGAACCATCACCGAACCACTCTGTAACTTCACCGCTGCGGTGACGGAGGAGCTGCTCCTCGATGATGGCGCCGAGCCCGCACGCGTCTTCATCGTCGAGGGGCGTCTCGACACCGGCGCGCCCCTGCCGCCGGCTCGCGTGCCCGCCGCGCGTTTCCAAGCGATGAACTGGATCACGGACCACTGGGGCCTGCGGGCCATCGTCCGGGCTGGGCTTTCGACCCGGGACGCACTCCGCGAGGCGATTCAGCGTCTCTCCCCCGAGGCGCGCCGGCGGCACGTCTTCACGCATTCCGGCTGGCGCGAGATTGCGGGAGGATGGGGCTACTTGACTGGCGGTGGGGCGGTGGGCCATGACGGCATCGAGGTCAACCTCGGCCCCGAGCTGACGCGGTACCGTCTCCCGCAATGCGCCCAGGACCCGCTCGGTGCCATGCGCCAGAGCGTTGGGCTCCTCCGCGTCGCGCCCCTGCGGGTGACGGTCCCGCTCTGGGCGGCCGTGTACCGCGCTCCCCTCGCCAGCGCCTACCCCGTAGACGCCTCGCTGTGGCTGGAAGCCGAGACCGGCGCGCTCAAGTCCACGCTCGCCGCCCTGATGCTCGCCCACTACGGCGACTTCGACCGGACCCATCTGCCGGGAACCTGGAGCAGCACGGCCAATCAGCTCGAGCGCCGCGCCTTTGTGCTGAAGGACGCCCTCTTCGTGATCGACGACTACGCACCGACCGGGATGGATGCCCGCGAGCTGGAGCTGAAAGCCACCCGCCTGCTCCGCGCGCAAGGCAACCTCGCCGGGCGCGGCCGGCTCCGGTCCGACCTCAGCGACCGTCCGGCGTTCCCGCCCCGTGGGCTGATCCTCTCCACCGGCGAGCAGCATCCGCCGGGGCAGTCCGTCGTGGCGCGGATGCTGCTGGTCGAGACGAGGCGCGGCGAGGTGAACCTGGCCGCCCTCACGGCCGCCCAGCAGCAGCACGACCGCCTCGCGCACGCCATGGCGGGATACCTCGCCTGGCTCGCGCCCGAGATGGCGACGCTCCCCGGGCGGCTGGCTCGGGCGTTTGAAGACACGCGGGCGAAGGCGACCGCCGACGGGCATCTTCGGGTCCCCGAAGCCCTCGCGCATTTCTGGATCGGCCTGGACTGCGCCCTCGGCTACGCGGAGGAGATTCGCGCTTGCTCTGCGTCCGAGGCCGAGGATCTTCGGGATGAGGGCTGGGCGGCCCTCCTCGACCTCGGTCGGGCACAGGGGCGGCTCGTCGAGACCGAGCGCCGGTCGCGCCGGTTCCTCAGCGTGCTCCTCGCGCTGGTCACGCAGCGGAAGGCCGTGCTGCTGTCGCGCGACGACGCAGGCGAGGACTTCCGACCGGGGCTCGACCTCCTCGGCTGGCAGGACGACGAGGCGTTGTACTTCATCCCGGAAGCGGCCTTCGGCGCCGTCAGCCGCGCGTGCCGGGAGGCGGGCGAGCCGTTCCCGGTCCGATCCACGCGCCTCC
>CAZDYT010000836.1:0-2082 GCA_964509395.1 uncultured bacterium | reverse complement strand
GTGGCCGATCCCCGTCGCATCGATCATCTCGGCCGGGACGCGCACGGCCTGCGGCTGCGCGGCCGTCCCGGCCTACCCTGACAGGTTCGTACAGACTCTGGCCCTACAAGACGGCTAGGTACTCGAAGGGGGCGGAGCCCCCTCCGACGGCTCTTCTGGCAACGCCAGAGCGTTCTGGTCGTCCGTCTCGGCCGTGACGCGCTCGGCCTACGGCCGCGCGGCCGTCCCGGCCTTGATCGACGGCGAACGCATCGGGCCCACTCACGACCGAAGGTCGGTACCCGTCCCCCGGGGGGGTGTTGGGATGGCAGGACGCCAATGGGCGGCGCCGCGCAGCCGTCCGCGGGTCGCGCAGAGCATCCTCGATCTCGTCGGCGGCACACCGCTGGTACGCCTCTGCCGGTTGCCGAGGCCTGGGAGCGCGGTCGTGCTGGCGAAGCTCGAGTCCGCGAATCCCGGTGGCAGCGTCAAGGATCGGATCGCGCTGGCAATGGTGGAGGATGCCGAGCGCCGTGGCCTCCTCAAGCCGGGGGCCACGCTCGTCGAGCCGACCAGCGGTAACACGGGGATCGGCCTCGCCATGGTCGCAGCGGTCAAGGGCTACCGGTTGATCCTGACGATGCCGGAAGATATGAGCGTGGAGCGTCGGCGGCTCTTGGCACGCTTCGGGGCGGAGATCCACCTGACCCCCGCGATCGAGGGGATGACGGGCGCGGTTCACGCGGCCCAGGAGCTCTGCCGGGCGCACCCCGACTACGTCATGCCGCAGCAGTTCCAGAACCCCGTCAACCCCGAGATTCACCGGCAGGCGACGGCGCTCGAGATCCTCGAGGCGACGGACGGGCGGCTCGACGCCTTCGTCGCCGGCGTCGGGACCGGCGGCACGATCACGGGGGTTGGCGAGGTCCTCCGGGAGAAGCTCGGGAGGGTGTGGATTGTCGCGGTGGAGCCGGCGCGCTCGCCCGTTCTCTCGGGCGGGAAGTTCGGGGTCCACGGGATCCAGGGGATCGGCGCCTCGTTCGTCCCGGGCGTCTTCAACCGCGCGGTCGTGGACGAGATCGTGCTGGTGCGCGACGAGGATGCGATGACGACGGCCCTGCGCCTGACCCGCGAGGAGGGGCTGCTCGTGGGGGTCTCGGCCGGCGCGAACGTCTGGGCGGCCCTCGGGCTCGCGGAGCGGCTCGGCCCCGAGCGCGTCGTCGTCACCGTCTTGCCGGACACCGGCGAGCGATACCTGAGCGTGGACCTCGAGGGGACCGAGCGGTAGGAGGGGGATCGAGATGGCCGTGACGGTCTACATCCCGACGCCGTTCCGGCGGGCGACCGGGAACCAGGCTCACGTGGAGCTCGATGCGCCGGACGTCGAGGCGCTCCTCGACGCCCTCGAACACCGCTTCGAGGGGCTGCGGGGCCTCGTCCGGAACGAGGCCGGCGAGGTCCACCACCACGTCAACGTGTATGTGAACGGCGACGAGATCAGCCGGCTCCAGGGCCAGGCGACCGTGCTACGGCCGGGGGATGAGGTGTCGATCATCCCGGCGCTGGCGGGCGGCGTCGGAGGCACGAGGCGCCCGTGATCCTGACCGAGGCGGAGCTCGCCGCGATCCGGAAGCAGGCCGAGGCCGAGTACCCGGCCGAGTGCTGCGGGGTGCTGTTGGTGCGGGGCGGTCTGGCTGAGCGGTTGCTCCACCCGTGCCGGAACATCCAGAACACCCTCCACGCTCAGGATCCGGCGCGTTTTCCCCGGGACGCCCGCACCGCTTACTACATCGCGCACGACGACCTCATCGAGATCAGCCGGAAGGAGATCGAGGGGTACCGGGTCCATGCGATCTATCACTCCCACGTGGATGTCGGCGCATATTTCTCGGAGACCGACCGCCGCCAGGCGCTGGTGGATGGCCAGCCCGCGTACCCGACTGCCATTTACGTCGTCGTCGCGGTGAATGGCGGTCGGGCCGGGGAGGCGCGGGCATTCCGTTGGGGGCCCTGCGCCGGTCAGTTCGCGGAAATCCCGCTCGCGGTCGAATAAGATCCAGTCGCCAGCGTGACCGGGCCGAGTCGCGCCCCCACAAAGCCGTT
>CAZDYT010000835.1:0-2092 GCA_964509395.1 uncultured bacterium | reverse complement strand
CGGCCGCGATGAGGCCGATGCTCACGACCATGACCAGATAGCCGCCCCGGTGCAGCGGGAGCAGCCCAACGCGGTCCGAGAAGTAGGCCCACAGATGGCTCTCGTTCAGCCCGAACGCTGAGGGCGGGAGACCGAGCCATGGGGCGAGCAGATAGATCGTGAGCGGGACTCCGAACATCTCGGTGAACAGGGAGATCAGGAACGCCGTGTAGAATCCGGCGTTCCGCCACTCCACGCGGCGTCGGGGGCGAACGAAGCCCAGCAGAAAGAGCGTGAAGACCCCGGTCACCACCGCGACGGTCGACCAGTTGCTGTACCACTCCTCGAAGGACAGGTTCTGGGGGTCGGGCCCCGCGCGCACCACCTCGAGCACGACCCAGAGGCCCCCCAGGAGCACCAGCCCGACCACGCCCCACCGGCCGACCCCCCACGCGCCTCTCCGCCTGTCCACCGGACGTCCTTCGCCCCGGCTACCAGGCAACGTCCAGGAGCCTACTGATCCACTCCCGGGCCAGTGCCTGGCCCCAGTCCCGCTCCCCCTCAGCCCGCCCCACGATCAGGCCGCGCCGTCGACCACCCCAACGCTGCAACGGCCAGTACCCCCACGAGCACAACAGCCGGCACGGTTCTGCTTCGCTGACCCGTCGGCACGTGCGTCGCCCTCCTCACTCTCACTCCGCAATTTCGATCCCCGCGCCGCCCCGCGCCTGCAGGACGTCTTCGACCGTCTCCCGGTCGCTGTACGGGATCCGGGTGCCGTCAACCAGCTGGAAGTCCTCGTGCCCCTTCCCGGCCACCAGGACGGCGTCCCCGGGTCGGGCCAGGGCCAGGGCGTGGCGGATCGCCTCGCGGCGGTCCAGGAGCACGAGGTGGCGCTCCCCGTTCGGGTCCACCTCACGGGCCCCGCGCTGGACTTCCGGAGCGATGTCGCCCGGATCCTCGCTGGCCGGGTTGTCCGTGGTCACGATGGCCAGATCGCTGAGGCTCACGACCAGCCGGCCGATGATCGGGCGCTTGGTCCGGTCGCGGTCCCCCGCGCAGCCGAACACGGTGATGAGTCGCCCGGGCGCGACGCACCGAAGGAAGGGCAGGACCGCCTCGAACGCCGCTTGAGTGTGAGCGAAGTCGATCACGACGAGGAACCCCAGCGCGTTGGCGACTCGCTCGAAGCGGCCGGGGATCGCCGGGACCGCCTCGAGCGCCTGCTTGATCGTCTCGAGATCGAGTCCCATCGCCTCGGCGACCGCGATGGCGGCGAGGGCGTTCGAGGCGTTGAACGGCCCGGGCAGTGGGAGCGAGACGACGAGACTCCCCCGCGGGGTCTCGGCCTTGAACACCGTGCGGTCGAGGGCGGCGGCGACGAGCCGGCCTCTGACCGGAGCCGGCTTCGTCACCCCGAAGCCCACGACCGGACGCGGGCACACGAGGCGCATGTAGACGCCGTCGGGGTCGTCCACGTTCACGACGCCGATCCCGCGGCCTGCCTTCGCGGGACCGCGCCCGAGGTCCGCGAAGAGCGCGGCCTTGGCCGCCCGGTAGCGCTCGAGCGTCCGGTGGAAGTCCAGGTGGTCGGTATGCAGGTTCGTGAAGACCGCCGCGTCGAACTCGCAGCAGCTGACACGGCCCTGGACGAGGGCGTGGGAGCTGACCTCCATCACCACATGGGAGACGTTGGCCTGCACGCACTCCCACAAGAGCCGCTGGAGGTCGAGCGACTCCGGGGTCGTGAGCGTGGCGGCCTCGGCCCGGGTCGCGACCGTGTTGACGATGGTCCCGAACATTCCGGTCCGGCGCCCCGCCGCCCGCAGGATGGCCTCGAGCAGATAGACGGTCGTCGTCTTCCCCTCGGTTCCGGTGACGCCGGTGAGGTGAAGCCGGGCCGACGGCTCGCCGTAGAAGCGGGCGGCCAGGCGGGGAAGCTCCCGGCGGGTATCGGGGACGGTGATTTGGGGCAGGCCGTCCAGCCCCTCGACCGGCTGCTCGACCACGAGGGCCACCGCGCCCCGCCTCGCCGCCTCGGCCGCGTGCCGGTGCCCGTCCTGGCGGGCGCCGGGCAGGCACACGAAGAGATCGCCCGCCCTCGCGGTCCGGG
>CAZDYT010000834.1:0-2094 GCA_964509395.1 uncultured bacterium | reverse complement strand
GGACTCGGGTGGTCCCGATCCGGCAGGCGCCGTCGTCGTCGACGGTGAAGCCGGGTCCTTCAAGATGCGGACGGCGAGGCCACGGCCCACGTCGGTGCCGGTGTGCATCGGGATGGTGACCGCGACCCGACGGCCCTCGTGCCACAAGGTCAGGTGGCTCCCGGCCTGCCGGTCCTCGACGAAGCCCTGCGCCTTCAGGAACCGCACCAGCTCACGCGCGGTGAGCTGCGGGAGCCGGGGCATCAGGGGACCCCGACGGTCAGCTCCTCGACGTGAACGAGCCTCTCGTTCTGGGGGACCGGCTGCCCGTGGGCGAGCAGTACCTGCACGTGCTGCTCGATGGCCTCGCGGATGTTCCGCTTGGCCTCCTCGATCGTCTTGCCGTTGCTGAAGCAGCCGGGCAGGGTAGGGCTGTACGCCGAATACCCCTGGTCCTCGGCCTCGCGCTCGATCACGATCTGGAAGGTGAAGAAGCGCATCCCCCCGGGCCTCCGTTCCGATCCCATTGTAGCCAATCAGGCGGCGAACAGTCGCTCCTTCCTTTCCAGAACCTCGGCGGGACGTACCCGCGGCATCCGGGCCGCCCTCCCCGAGACCGCCGGAGTCACCGGCCAGGCCCGGAGCATCGACGGCGGCTCCCTCATGTCGTGACCGTGGGGGGCGCGGCGACGGGCTGCCGGCGGGATCGGCGGTAGAGCCCCCAGGCGGCGAGCGCGAGCAGCCCCAGCGGGCTCATCTGGGCCGCGAACGCGGCCAGCCCGACCGCGAGGTGGAAGGCGCCGAACCACCCCTCGACGAACGCCTGCCGCACGCGCTCCCACGCGCGGGCGAGCGCGCTGTCGACCACGGGCGCCACGGTCCGGGTCAGGCTCACCTGGACCGCCGCCATCTCGGTCCGGGCGCTCAGGAACCGGATGCGCCCGGACAGGCGCTCGATCTCCCCGCGCACGCGGGCCAGCTCCTGCTCGATGCTCAGGAGGTCGACGAGCTTCTGGGCCTTCCCCATGAAGGCGAGGAGCTGCCCCTCGTGCCGCTCGAGGTTCCGGACGCGGGCCTCGAGGTCCACGAACTCCTCGCTCACGTCCTGCCCGGAAATCTGGCGGGAGGTCGCCCGCCCGAGCCCGTCGAGGTCGCGCAGCGTCCGGCCGAACTCGGCGGGCGGGACGTAGGCGGTGACCGTGGCGCGGAGGGTCCCGGCATCGTCGCTCCAGGTCTGGGTCTCCGCGACGTAGCCCCCCGTCGCCTCCACGAGGTTCGTGAGCCGCGCGATGCCGCGGTCGACGTCGGCCAGCTCGACGGTCAGCGTCGCCCGGCGGAGGATGCGGCGCCCCCACGGGACGGCCGCGGGGTCGCCGGGCACCGTCGCCGGCGCGGAGTACGCGGCCTGCCGGGGGGCCACGCCCCCGTCGATCGCGCGCCGAGCCACTTCGGGATCCGATCGGAGGACCCCTCCGCGTCCGGAGACGGCGAATCGGTCGCCGTGCGGGGCGAGCCGGGAGACGGTCCCGAGCCAGCCGGGCACGACGAGCCCCCCGGCGGCGGCCAGGGCAAGCCACGGCGCGAGGCGCCTCAGGCGCGGGGCGGTGCGGCCGAGCCGCCCAGCGGGCGCGAGGCGCGTCCGCACGGCGCACCACAGGTCGGCGATCCGATCGACGGGCCATCGGGGCGTGGAATGCGGTGTCGTCATGGCCGTGCCCTCCCTTCCCCTCCTTGGACCGGCCGCGCGGGGGAAAGTTCCCGGGCGCGCCCAGTCGGCTCACCGGCGCGGCTGTGCGCCCCTTCACAAGTTCGCGAGATCCCCGGTTGACAAGGGCCACGTCCCCCGGCTCAGGATGGGCGGTGTGCCCTCCCGGCTGAGGCCGCGGAGACCATCCGCTGCGGAGACCATACAAAGGAGGTGGACGATGTCTAACGCCTGACAGGATCCTTGGGACGCCGGGCACCTCACGTCCCGACCGGGATCACGCTGACGGTCGACCAGTTCCGTCGAAGTAGATGTTGAAGGTGGTGTCGACCACTCCGGGGAAGCCGAGGAGGTGCCGGCGTCGCAGTCGAGCGCCAGCGCGTCCTTGCACTAGCGGCCCGTTCGGCTTA
>CAZDYT010000833.1:0-2095 GCA_964509395.1 uncultured bacterium | reverse complement strand
GGGACTTGCCGAGCGGCCGGTGAGGATCCTGCATGACCATCAGGGGCTGGCCATCCGGCTCACCGACGAGCGGCTGGCCCACATCCTCGAGCATCCCGAGATGGCGGGTATGGGAGAAGCGATCCAGGAAACCTTGCTGCGTCCGGAGCGCGTAGTGGAGTCCCCGAGCGACCCGCAGGCGCGGCTCTACTATCGTTTCTATCCGGGCACCCTGGTGGGCGACAAGTATCTCTGCGTCGTCGTGAGGGTAGCGGCGACGGATGCCTTCGTGCTGACCGCCTATCTGACGGACCGAGTCAAGGGAGGAGTGCCCATATGGCCGAGAGAAGGCTGAAGATTTGGTACGACCCGGAAGGGGATTATCTGGAGGTCATCTTCGACCAGAAGCCGGGGTACTTCAGGGAGACTCAGAGCGACCAGGTGATGGAGAAGGTGGACGAACAGGGGAACATCCTCGGCTTCTCGGTGCTCCGCGTGAGCGCGCTGAAACAGAAGCCGCTCGAGATCGCGCTCTGACGCGTATGCGCGGGTAGCCGAGACGTGGCCTACGTCGTTGACCGCGTCGTCATCTGCGACGCCTTCCGCGAGCCGGACAAGCACTACCAGCTCCTCCCGGGCGGGAAGTCGAAGCTTGCGCAGGGCCGACGGCCCTCGATGCGGTTCCTCGCCTCGGCGAAAGACGTGAAGGGTGGCATCGCGGGCGTCGTCGGGAAGGAGGCAGGCCTCTTCGAGGACATGCTCGCCTCGAGCGAGCAGCGCAACGATCTCGTCAACCAGCTCCGCGACGAGGTGCGGGCGTGGCGCGAGGCGGGCTACCTCGGCACGGCGCTCGTCACCCGGCGGCTCCTCGAGTGGTGGTTCGAGCGCGACGAGGAGCGCAAGGCGATCGGCCGGCGGTTCTTCTTCTGCCAGCAGGAGGCGATCGAGACCTTCATCTACCTTTACGAGGTGCGGAAGCGGCGGAGGATGCCCGAGACGGGGGACCTCGTGCGCTACGCCCTCAAGCTCGCGACCGGGACGGGAAAGACGCTGGTCATGGCGCTCCTCGTCACGTGGTCCACGCTGCACCGGCGCAAGGTGAGCGGCTCGTCTCTCTCGGCGAACTTCCTCGTGCTCGTCCCGAACCTGACCGTCCGGGACCGGGTGAGCGGGGTGCCGCGCGGCGACGGGCTCGATCCGTCCGGCGAGCACAACCTCTACGACGCCTTCGGGGTGATCCCACCCGAGTACCGCGACGAGTTCCATCCGAACGTGGTGGTGCGCAACTGGCAGGGGGTGCCGCTCGAAGGGAAGCGCGACGACTGGATCCCCGAGGAGGTGGCGGAGGAGGGCCGGTTCGTGCCGGCGGCGGTGCTGCGCGCCATGCGGCGACGGGCCCAGCAGGACCCCAACGCAACGATCCGCCGCATGCTGGGCGGCTGGCGTGACCTTGTGGTGATCAACGACGAGGCGCACCACGTGTACGGCGAGAAGCGGGCGCGCAAGGACGAGGAGCCCGACTACATCAAGTGGAGCAAGATCCTGGAGCGCATCTCCAGGGCCGCCCGGCTGTGCCTGGTCGTGGACCTGTCGGCGACGCCCTGGTACGGCTCGGGCTCCCCGAAGCCCGAGGGCACGCTGTTCGAGCACCTCGGGCCGGACGTCCTGATCGTGGACGTGATGATGCCGAGCCTGAACGGCCTCGAGGTCACCCGACAGGTGCGGCAGCGCACCCCGCAGACGCGCGTCGTCGTCCTCTCGATGTACGCGAACGAGGCCTACGTCCTGGAGGCCTTGCGAAACGGGGCGTCCGCCTACGTGCTCAAGGACGCGAGCGCGGCGGAGCTGGTGGAGGCGGTCCGTGCGGTGGTCGCCGGTCGCCGCTACCTCAGCCCGCCGCTCTCGGAACACGCCATCGAGGCCTACGCGGAGCGCGCCAGAGCCGGCGCCCCGGACCCCTACGACACGCTCACGACCCGCGAGCGCGAGGTGCTGCACCTCGCCGCCGAGGGGTACAGCAACCCGGAGACCGCCGCGCGCCTCGGGATCAGCCCCCGGACGCCGGAGACCCATCGCGCCCACGTCATGCAGAAGCTCGGGCTCCAGAGCCAGACGG
>CAZDYT010000832.1:0-2100 GCA_964509395.1 uncultured bacterium | reverse complement strand
TCCAGGAACCGCTGGTCATCATGGTGCTCGCCCTCCTCGTCTTCGGTCCCGACAAGCTGCCCGAGCTCGGGAGGCGCCTCGGGCGGGCCATGCGCGAGTTCCGCCGCGCCAGCGACGAGTTCCGCTCCACCATCGAGACCAACCTCAACCTCAACGCCATCGACGACCCGGTCCTACCCCCCCCGGCCCGGGAGCCTGCGGGCGTCACGGGAGAGGTCCCCGCGGCCACGCCGAGCGTCGAGGCGCCGAGCGAGGCCGCCGTGATCGCAGGGGCGGCGAACGCCGGGGCCCCGCCGCCTGACGGGGGCGCCGGCGGTTCAGAAACTCCTATCGCGGTGATGCCCACCGAGCCGTTTTGCGCCCTGCGCGGCGGGCGGCTCCTGCATCGGAGCACGTGCGGCTGGGCCGCCCGGATCCTGGAAACCGACCGCCTCGTGCTGAAGGCGGCCTCGGAGGGGTGGGAGCTCGGGCTCAAGGCGTGCCCTGTGTGCGAGCCGCAGGACGGCGACGCCCCGTCATGAGCGCCCTCTTTTTTTCCTTGACGGGCTCAACGTGTGTTGAGTAGACTGCCGGTGTCGCGCGGTATTGGAGCCACTGAGGGGAGGGGCATTCATGGAACCTCGACTGACCCGGCGGCAGCAGGAGGTACTGGCGTTCATCCGGGTGTTCTCGCAGCGTCACAGCGTGCCCCCCACGGTCCGCGAGATCGGCCAACGGTTCCGGGTGACCCCGCGGGCCGCCTTTGACCACCTGCGGGCGCTCGAGCGGAAGGGATACCTCCGTCGTCGCGCTACCAGCGGCCGCACGTCCCGGGCCCTCACGTTAGCCGACCGCGGGAGCCCGATCCGGGAGATTCCCATTCTCGGTCGGATCGCCGCCGGCATGCCGCTCCAGTCCGAGGAGGACCGGGAGGGGACGCTGCCGGTGGCGGCGGACTGGTTCGGCGGCAGAAGCGACGAGATGTTCAGCCTCCGCGTCCGGGGCCAGAGCATGGTGGGTGCCCACATCGTGGAGGGGGATCTGGTCGTCGTGCACCGCCAGGACCACGCCGAGCCGGGCGACGTCGTGGTGGCGCTCGTCGACGGGGAGGCCACCGTCAAGCGCTTCGGTCGTGATGGGGACGCCGTGGTCCTCCAACCCGAGCACCCGACCATGTCGGCGATCATCGTCCGCCCCGGGGAGCACGACTTCCGGATTCTGGGGAAGGTCGTGGGCCTCGTGCGCGGAGCCTGATGCCGTGCCGACGACGGGCGCACCCGCCGTGGAGCGTGCCGCCATGGGAGGGCATTTTTTTTGGCTCCCTGGGACTCAACAGGTGACGCGGAGTCTCCTCGGCCGGATTCCCCTCTCGGACCTTCTCGCCGCCGGCGCGACGCTGAGCGCGCTGGCGCTGTGGGTGCTGGCGCTCCATCTCCTGGCCGGCTGACGGCGCCTTCCCGGGCCGCCTCCGGGCCGCCAGCATAAAAAGCGCGTGACGATCGGAGACATCGCCGGCCTGACCCGGGCGCTGGCCGGCACCCCCCGCCGTCTCGAGAAGGTCGCCCTCGTCGCGGAGTTCCTTCGCGGGCTCACCCCGGACGAGATCCCGTGGGCCGTCGCGTTCCTCGCCGGCCGCCCGCTGCCTCCGTCCGATCCGCGGGTGCTCAGCGTGAGCGCGGCGACCCTCGCCCGCCTGGGCGATGTGCCACCGCGTTCGGCCGGTTCGACGCTCACCATCCTCGACGTGGCCCGGGCATGGTCTGCCGTCGCCGACGCGGCGGGGGCCGGGTCCCGCGCCGCCAAGACCGCGATCCTCCGTGATCTCGTCGCGGCGGCCAGCCCTGAGGAGCGTCGGGTGCTGCTGGCGATCCTGAGCGGCGAGATGCGGACGGGCGTCCACGACGGGCTGATCCAGGAAGCGCTGGCCCGGGCGGCGTCTGTCACGCCCGAGCTGGTGCGACGCGCCGGGCTCCTGCTCTCCGACCCCTCCGAGGTCGCCCGCGTCGCGCTCGCCGACGGGGAAGCGGGGCTCCGGGCGGTCGGCGTGCAGCTGTTCGTACCGCTCCTGTCGATGCTGGCCGAGCCGGCCGAGGACCTCCGGCGCGTGCTCGCCGAGCACGG
>CAZDYT010000831.1:0-2101 GCA_964509395.1 uncultured bacterium | reverse complement strand
CCAGGGCCACCGGCCCGGGGATCGCGCGCCCGCGTCCGCGCTCGCGCCGTCAGGGACCGGCTTCGGGATGATCGCCGATCGCCATTAGGCACGCGGGGCGAGGACGCCGTGGTACGCCAGCCACGGCCGGCGTGGCGGCGGCACCAGGGCGGCGAGCCGCGCCAGCCACTCCAGCGGGGTCCAGGAGCAGCGCCGTGGAGCCGTCGCTCCACGGACGTCTGAAGTGGTCGAGGAGCGGCCCGTCCGTGCTCTCCGTCACCCGCGCCAGCGCCAGCGGCGGACGCACGAGGGAGCGGACCAGGTGGTCGAGGCGATCGCGCCGACGCGCCGGCCCGGCCACGTCGGCGTGCAGGCTGAAGCCCTCGAGCCGCGCACCGCGCGGCCCGGCATTGTTGCCATTCGGGACGATCCTGGCCGTGAGCGGTTGGGAGTGGACCTTCCCGGTCAGAAGGCGCCGTGACGGCCCTGGCCGCCGGCGAACGACCTCGCTCCGGAAACGGATTCGCGCGACTGGACGACCTCGATTCCGCGACGCAGCTCGTTCCGGAGGGCCTCCTGGTAGGAGAGGGACCACTGCTCGTAGGCCGAGGCACTAGGCCATGCGCTTCAGATGGCGGAAGAGCTCCTCCACGCGCTCGGCGACGAGGGCTCGGCCGTCGCGGCGCGACCAGTCGTAGAGGCCCCGCCCGCTGGGGAGACCCCGATGACCCTGCCGGACGAGGTCGCCCATCGCCGCCGGCGGCTCGGCGCTGGTGTCCAGGCTCGGGAAGAGGAACGCCGCGAACGCGTGCATGGTGTCGAGCCCGCCGACGTCTGCCGACTCGAGCGGGCCCGTCACCGCGAGCCGCCGCCCGAAGCTCGCTGTCACCGCGCGATCGATCGCCTCGGCCGACGCCACCCCGGACGCCCAGAGCGCGAGGGCCTCCCGCAGCAGCGCGAACTGGAGTCGGTTCCCGATGAAGCCGTCGATCTCCCGATCCAGGATCACGGGCTGCTTCCCCACCGCGCGCAGGACGTCGCAGAGCCAGGGCACGACGTCCGGAGCCGTCTCGGGTCCCCCGCAGACTTCGACGAGCGGGACGAGCTGGGGCGGGTTCCAGAAGTGGGCGGCCGCCACGCGCGCGCGGTGCGCCACCCGCGCCACCAGCCGGCTGGCGGGCTGGCCGCTGGAGGAGGCGAGGACGGCCGGGGGCGGGCACAGCCGGTCGAGCCGCTCGAAGATGGCGTGCTTGAGGGCGAGGTCCTCGGTGACCGCCTCGATCACCAGATCGGCCCCGCCGGCGTCGTCGAGGACAGGAGACGGCGTGATGCGGCGCAGCGCCGCGCCCGTCTCGCCGCCCGGGAGAAGGCCGTGGGCGACGAACCGGTCCAGGCTCTCCCGGATCCGGTCCATCGCCCGATCCAGGCTGGGGCGGCTGCGCCCGATGAGCCGGACGTCCCGCCCGCCCACGGCGAAGATCTGAGCCACCCCGTGGCCGATGATGCCGTTGCCGATGACTGCGACCGTGCCGACTCGGGCCGGTGTCGCCATAGACGCCTCCCCAAGCTGTCCGGGCTGGATCGGCACCGCGACCGGCCGCCCCTCCGCGAGCCGAGCCGGCCGGCCGCTTCGCTGGGAGTCACACGGGCGCTCGATGGGCCCGCGCGGCTGGTGGGCGCGTCGAGCGCGCCGGCGCGACCTCGAGGCGAAGGCCTTCGGAGGGGGGCTGGCCTCCCTCCGAGGCTCACACCCAGGGGGAGTGGCTCTGCGACGCGCCGAAGGTCTTGCCCTCGGCAAAGCGGCTGAACGCGAACGGCTTCAATTCCGGGACCCGGTCGCCCATCAGGTACTTCGCGACCAGTTTCCCCACGCCGGTCATCTTGAAGCCGTGGTTCGAGTCCGCGATCATGTACACGTTGGGGGCCGCCCAGTCGAAGATCGGGACATTGTCCGGCGTGAACGCGCCGATGCCGCCGTTCCGGCGCTCGCGGAAGCCCCGGCGGCAGCCCTTGAAGCGCGACATCGTCTGGCCCATCGCCGCGCAGAAGTAGTCGGCGAACCACGGCTCGGCCTGGTACTCGTCGTTGGCGTGCCCGTAGGGGTCCACGACGGCCGTCGGCC
>CAZDYT010000830.1:0-2105 GCA_964509395.1 uncultured bacterium | reverse complement strand
GCGCCGCCCGCTGGGGGCTCACCTCGCCGGCGTATCGCGCGACCCCCGCGCCCGGGAAGGCCGCCCCGGCCTCTGCCTCGAGCCGCTCCGTCCCCCAGCCGAGCGGGGTAAGTCGTCGTCCGCGGCACCGGCCACACTGGCTCGCGGCGGGGCGGCGGACCCCGCAGAGCCGGCAGGCGAGCACTCGCCCCCCCAGGTGATACGTGAGGGCAACCCGGCAGGTCGGGCAGCGCCGGACGGCCCCGCACTCGGCGCAGCCGAGCGCGCGACCGTAGCCCAGGCGGTTGAGGAGCAGAAGCACCGACTGCCCGCCCGCGAGCGTCGCGCGGACGGCGTCCCGGAGGGCGGGTGCGAGACATCCTTCGAGGCCCAGAGTCACCAGTCTCCGGAGGTCCACGCGATGGACCGCGGGCCAGCGCTCGTCCTTGGCTTCCTCCGCCGTCGCCTCCCCGGACCGAATGCGCACCCAGCTCTCCAGGCTCGGGGCGCCGCTCACGAGAAGGCACCCGCCGCCCTCGAGCCGCGCTCGGTGGATCGCGAGCTCGCGCGCGTGCCACCGGGGGGCGTCCAGTGCCTTGTGCGCGGGGTCGTGCTCGTCGACGACGATGCTCACGCCGAGGGAGGCCACGGGGAGAAACGCGGCCACCCGGGTCCCGACGGCCACGCGCGCGGCGCCACTCCGACAGGCCCACCACCGCTCCCATCGGCGCCGCGGGCTCTCCTCGCTCGTGACCAGGGCGACGGGCTCGTCCAGGAGCCGCTCGAGCCGCGCCGCCCACGCGCGCGCGGTCTCGATCTCCGGGGCGAGCACCAGAACCCCGCTCCCGGTCTCGCGGGCCCCGCGGGCTGCCGCCTCGACGAGGCGGTCACGCCTCCCGCCGTAGCCGACCACGACCGGCCCGGGTCGTCGGCGCGGCATCTCAGGCGCGGGCGCGGAGGTCGCGACCGGGGATCCGCGAAGCGGGTGCACCGTCGGCGGGAGCGCGCGCATGACCGCTTCGCCCCACGCGCTGGCCGTCTCGGCGGCGCCCCAGCGCGCCAGCTCCAGCAGGATCCCGGTCAGGGCGGGGTCGGGATCGAGCAGGGCCTCGATCGACTCGAGCCGGGCCGGCGCGCTCTCGGCGAGCGCCACGACCACGCCCACGCGGGGACGCCCGTGGAACGGCACCCGAACGCGGTGGCCGGGCCCGACCCGGCCGGCCAGGTCTGCCGGGACCGCGTAGCTGAAGACCCGGGGAACGGGGAGCCCGACGACGACCTCGGCCAGGGGCGCGGCGAGGCTCACGCGGGGGCGGCGGGCTGAGCTTCGCGGACGCGGTCGTACTCGCGGCGAATCAGCTTCAGGTCCTCGTAGGCGAGCCGCCGGTATGTCGGCCCCGGGTTCCGCAGGAGAAACGCCGGGTGGAAGGTCGGGAGGAGCACGGCCTGCCCGTAGGGATGGAGCCGCCCGCGGAGGCGGCTGATCGGCTCGCGGGTGCGCAGGAGGGTCTGCGCGGCAAAGGTGCCGAGGGCGCAGATGACGCCCGGCCGGATGGCGGCCACCTGGCCTGCCAGGAACGGCGCGCACGACGCGATCTCGTCGGGCTCCGGATTGCGGTTCCCGGGCGGCCGGCACTTGACGATGTTGCAGATATAGACCTCGTCGCGGCCGATCCCGACCGACTCGAGCATCTTCGTGAGGAGCTGGCCGGCCCGCCCCACGAAGGGCTTGCCTTGCCGGTCCTCCTCCTCGCCCGGCCCCTCACCGATCAGCATGAGGCGCGCGCCGGGGTCGCCGCTGCCGAAGACGATCGTGGTACGGCCCCGGGAGAGCTTGCAGCGCGTGCAGCCCTGGATGGCGGCGTCGAGACGACGCAGCGCGGCCGCGGGACCGGCGAGATACTCCTGCTTGAGCGGGAGCGCTCGGATGCCGAGCGCCTGGTGGAACCGGAGGTGGTCCGCCAGCGCGCGCGCGGCGTCCGCGAGGAGGTGGGCGGCGTCGCTCACCGTGCCGGCTCCGCGGGCCGGGCCGCGTCGCTCACGGCGAGGCCGACGCCATCGAAACCATCCGCCGGAGCACCTGCACGCGGTCCAGGACGGAATCAGCGATCTCGAGCTTCGGCCGG
>CAZDYT010000829.1:0-2109 GCA_964509395.1 uncultured bacterium | reverse complement strand
CCGCGACGGAGGAGACGAGCATCGCCAGCGGGTGGGCGTCGTGGTGGAAGCCGGCCAGGAACTTCTTGAGGTTCTCGTGGATCCAGGTGTGGTGCGTGATCTGCCATCGCCATGCGTCGAGCTCGGGTCCCGTGGGGAGTTCGCCGTGGATCAACAGGAACGCCGTTTCCAGGTACGTGGACTGCTCGGCGAGCTGCTCGATCGGGTAGCCGCGGTAGCGCAGGATGCCGCGGTCGCCGTCGATGAAGGTGATGGTGCTCGTGCACGACGCCGTGTTCATGAAGGCCGGATCGTAAGAGAGCAACCCGAAGTCCTCCGGGTTGACCTTGATCTGTCGCAGGTCGGTCGCCCGAACGGCGCCCTGCTCGACCGCGACCTCGTACCGCTTGCCGGTCCGGTTGTCCGTGATGCTCAGGCTATTCGCGCCCATCGGTCACTCCTCCTCCGCCCGCCGTCGGTCGCCGCCCGAAGCGCCGTTCAGGCCCGGCCCTGGCGCCTTCCAGAGAAGGACCGGCACGGGGGCGGCCTTCAAGACGCGCTCCGCCACGCTCCCGACGAGGAGACGGCTCCAGCCGCTGCGCCCGTGGGTGCTCATGGCGATCAGGCCCAGCACGACCTCCCGCGCGTACTGCAGGATGGCGTCGGCGGCCGGGCCCTCCCGAACCGCGTGTCGGGCGCGGAGCCCCTTCGCCTCGAGCGAGGCCGCGACCTTCGCGAGGTGCCCGCGAGCCTCTTCGCTCCGGAGCTCCGCGATCTCCTTGGCGCGAGGGGCAAGCTCGCTCATCGCGGTCTGGGGGATCGGCTCGATCACGTGGAGGAGATCGATCACGAAGTCCAGGGGACCCGCGAGGCGCTCCACCACGGGCAATACCGCCTCGGAGCGCTCGGAGCCGTCGAGCGGGACCAGGATTCTCCCGATGCTACCCGCCTGCCACGACAGCTGACCGCGCACGAGGAGGACCGGCACGCGGGCCTTTCGCACCAGGCTCTCCGCGACGCTCCCGAAGAGCAGCCGGCTCAGCCCCCCCCGGCCGTGGGTACTCATGGCGACGAGATCGACGTCATGGAACGCCGCCGCGTCGGCGATCGCCCGATCGGGCTCGGCGTACCACACCTTCCACGCGACGCCCGGCACGCCACGCCCTTCGACCTCCCGGGCGATCCCGGCCAGGTACCGCTCGGCCTGCTCTTGCGCGTCGGTCTCGGCCTCGGGGGAGCGCTGGGGGCGGAGCGCCCGGAGCAGGAGGAGCTCCGCCTCGTAATCGCGCGCGAGCGCTTCGGCCATCGGGAGGATCGCCTCCGACAGCCGGGAGCCGTCGAGGGGGACCAGGATCCGGTTCACGGTCCCGCCTCGATGGCGCCAGGCCCGCCCCGGGGGGCGCTCATGGCGCTCCTCCGTCTCCCGACAGCCCGGACGCCTGCTCCCGCCAGCGTGCACTGCCGAGCACCGGCAATGCCGGTGGCCACTGCCGCCGGAAGGCCGGATCCAGACAGCGACGCTGACATTCGATCGCCGTTGACGGATCGAAGGCACTGCACCCCGTCACGGCCAGCGGGGACCGAAATCCCGGAAGGCCGCCCACCTCGAACTCCACCTCCACCTCGCGCTGGCTCCAGGCGCACCAGAAGCGCTGCCGCACGGCGCGGCGGTGCGCGAGAGGTTCCGCGGACGGCTCGATCGAAACACGATGGGTTTCACTCGGCTCCAAGGCGATCACCTCCTGGCCGGTCAGCCTGCGACCGGGGTTCGGGCCTCTTCCCACGTCACGGGACCACCCGCCGTCAGGGCCCAGCCCGGGAAGACACCGCGCGGGGCCGTCCAGCGGACGTCAGCCAGTTCTCGGCACGGCTTCGTACACGTGATCCGCTCCGGGTTCCGGAACGCGGTGCAGGCCCCGACGTCCGACGGGTGCGCCGCGCCGGCCCGCATCAGGAACTCCGCCCTGACCACTCGACGCGTCCAGGGGCAGCGGAACCGCGTCCGTGCGCGGTAGGGCCCGCCGGGGCAGACTGCCGTCAGGACGAGCAAGAACCCCGCCCCGGCGATCACGACCAGCGGCCCCACCAAGAGGACCACGACCATAGCCCCGAGCACCTCCAGCATCCCCC
>CAZDYT010000828.1:0-2114 GCA_964509395.1 uncultured bacterium | reverse complement strand
TCCGGGAGGAGATGGCCCGCGACGAGCGCGTCTACGTGATCGGCGAGGACATCGGCGCGGGCGTCCCCTTCGGCGTGACCAAGGGGCTCCGCGAGGCCTTCGGGGCCGCGCGGGTCCTCGATGCGCCGATCTCGGAGGCGGCGATCGTCGGCTCCGCGGTGGGCGCGGCGATGACGGGCATGCGGCCCATCGTGGACATGCACTTCGCGGATTTCGTGACGTGCGCCATGGACGAGGTCGTGAACCAGCTCGCCAAGACCCGGTACATGTTCGGGGGGCAGTGCCGGGTGCCGGTCACCCTCAGGTTCCCGTACGGGATCGGGAGATCGGCGGGTGGGCACCACTCGAACTCGGTGGAGGCCTGGTTCCTCAACGCGCCCGGCCTCAAGCTCTGTATCCCCTCGACGCCCGCCGACGCCAAGGGGCTCCTCAAGACGGCGATCCGCGATGACGATCCCGTCCTCGTCTTCGAGCAGCGGAGCCTCTACCGCGTGAGCGGGCCGGTGCCGGACGAAGAGCACCTGGTGCCGCTCGGGCGGGCGGACGTCAAGCGCGCCGGACGGGATGTGACGGTGATCGCCACCGCCCGGATGGTGCCGCTCGCCCTCGAGGCGGCCGACGCGCTCGCGCGGGACGGGATCTCCGTCGAGGTCGTGGATCCCCGGAGCCTGGTCCCGCTGGACCGCGACACGCTGGTCGCGTCGGTCGCCCGGACCCACCGGGTCGTCATCGCCGAGGAGGGTCCCCTCCGCGGCGGCGTCGGCGGACATCTCGCGTGGGTCGTCATGGAGGCGGCCTTCGACGAGCTGGATGCGCCGATCGAACGGGTCGCCTCCGCCAACGTGCCGGTCCCGTTCGCTCCCGTCCTCGAAGCGGCCGTCAGTCCCCAGGTCGAGACCATCCGCGCGGCCGTCCGGCGGACGCTCGGCCTGGCGCCTGAGCGGAGCCCCGGCTGAGCGGCCGTGTTCCCCGGGGGAATGGTGGGGGCCACGCCCGGGGGCCTGACGGGTCTGCTCGACCCCGGTCCCCGCCCGCTGGGGCGGCGCGGGGCCCTCCTCCTCTACGCCGGCTTTCTCGGCGGGGTGCTCCTCGTGACGTGGCCGCTCGCGCTGAGCCCCGCGACCCTGTGGCCGCCCCACTACGACGCCCGCGTCTTCACCTGGGTCATGGTGTCCATGGCCCGACGGCTTCTCAGCCACCCCCTCGCCCTCTTCGACGGCAACGCGTTTTACCCGTTCGGCGAGAGCCTCGCCTTCACCGAGGTCCTGCTGCCCCCGAGTCTCCTGGGCCTGCCCGGGTTCCTCTGGGGCAACCCGATCCTCACCTACAACCTGCTCCTCCTGGCGCTGTGGCCCTTGAACGGGCTGGCGATGGCGTGGGTCGCCCACGGCCTGACCGGGTCCCGGCCGGCCGCGTGGCTGGCAGGCCTCGTCTTCTGTCTCTCGCCGTACTTCACGGGGTACTACCTGGAGTTTCAGATGCTCCTGGCGGCGCTCCTGCCGGTGGTCCTGCTGGCGTGGGTGCGATGGCTGGAGACGCAGGAGGTCCGGTGGCTTGGCGTCGCCCTCGCGGGCCTCACCCTGCAAGGCCTCACCACCTGGTACTACACCGTCATCCTGGGGCTCGGGCTGGTCGTGCTGGGTGCGGGGTTCGTGTGCCTCCGGTGGCGAGGCTGGCACTGGCGGCGGCAGATCGTCGCGCTCGCCTGCGGCGGGCTCGGTGTCGGCGCCCTGCTCCTGCCGGTCGCGCTGCCGTACATCGTGGTCCACCGAGAACTGGGGTTCGAGCGCGGGCTCGGGGAGACCGCGGGGCACTCCGCGGATGTCTTCACGTTCATCGAGGCGGGCGGGCGGAGCCTGCTGTACCGGTATAACCCGCTTCCGCTCTCCGGAGGCATCGCGGAGACCTCCGCTTTCGCGGGCGTCACCGTCTTGGCCCTGGCGGCGGCGAGTCTCGGCTGGCTGAGGCGCGATGCGCCGATGCCGGCGGGGCTGGCTCGGCTGAGTCGCGCCAGTCGGGTGGGCCTCGGCGTCACCCTGGCGGCCCTGGCAGCGACCATGGCCTTCTCGCGGGGCCGCTACTGGCTCGGGCCGCTCTCTGTCCGTCCGCGGGTC
>CAZDYT010000827.1:0-2117 GCA_964509395.1 uncultured bacterium | reverse complement strand
CCGCGATCAGCTCCGGCAGGGCGACGTTGTCGTGGACCGAGAGGTGGGGCAGCAGGTAGAAGAACTGAAAGACCAGCCCGATCGCATCGCGCCGCAGCAGCGTGCGAGCGCGGTCCGACAGGGTGGCGAGGCTCCGGCCGTCGATCGCGACCTCGCCCGCCGTCGGCAGATCGATCCCGGCCGCCAGGTGGAGAAGCGTGGACTTGCCGCTGCCGCTTCGGCCGACGATGGCCACGCGCCGCCCGGCGGGGACGTCGAAGGAGACATCGCGCAAGGCGAACCGGGGGCTCCCCCCCGCGGACGCGTAGACCTTCGACACCCGCCGGAACGCGAGTGCCGGAGTCACCCGCGCTCCGGCGTCGCCGCCCGGCTCGTTCGCGCGACGCTCACGCGCCAGGATGCGCCGTCAGGTCCACGACCAGCGCGCTGTGGTCGCTCCCCTGGATGTCCACCACCCGAGCGCCGTCGACGGCGAGCCCGGCGACCAGGACGTGGTCGATCCGGAGGAGGCGCGGCGCGCCCGGCCACGGCCCCCACGTCGACCGCGCGCGACCTCCGTTCCGCCGCGCCGCTTCGAGGGCGGCATCGATGAGGCGCGCGGCGAGACGCCGGTAGAGGGGCCAGAGCGGCGTCGCGTTGAGGTCGCCGACGAGGGCCCGGGGCCGGCGCGGGGCCGCGTCGAGGTACGCCTCGAGGGCCCGGAGCTGACCGCGCCGCGAGGCGAGCGCGTGCCAGGTCGGCCGGAGGTGGGGCGCCACGATGTGCGCGTTGACGATCTCGACGGAGCTTGCGCCCTCCGGAGATCCCGGCGGGAGGAAGCGGGCCACATAGGCGTCACGGCGCGGGAGCGGGAGGCGCTCCACGGTGCCGGGGTGCTTGAGGGCGAGCCCCATCCCCATGTGGCTGGCCGCGGGGTCGAGTCTTCCGAACGGCAAAACCCGGGCGAGGGCGTCCGCCTGCGCCAAACCCAGCTCCTGGACCGCCACCACGTCGGCCTCGAGCGCCCGCACGACCTCGGCGAATCGCTTCGCATCGGCGCGGCCGTTCGCGAGGTTGGCGGTGAGAAGACGGAAGCGCCCGGTCACGCCGGAGTCAGCCGAGGGCGACGCACCCGACGGGCGGGAGGCCTTTCGCCAGAAGCTCCCAGCTCCGTCCCTCCTCGCTCGACCGATAGACCCGGCCGTCCTCGGTGCCGAAGACCACGGTCGGGCCGGATGCGACCAGGCAGTGGGTGTCGATGTTGGCGGGGAACCACTCGGGCACGCCCTCCCGGCAGCGCTCGAAGGCCGCAGCCTCACCGAGCTCTCGCCGGTAGACTGCGGCGCGCTTCCCGCGCGGCCCCGTGGAGGCCGTGACCAGGACCGCGCCGTCCGTCACCGCCACCGCCCGGAGGTAGCGGGCGTGGAGGTTCTCGGTCTCGACCCGCCAGGACTCGCCTCCGTCCGTGCTCACGGCCAGGCCGACGGCCGCGGCGGCGAAGATCCGGCCGGGGACCGCCGGATCGGCCAGGACCTGGTGGACGTCGGTCTCGACGTCGAGCGTCGGTCGCCACGTGCGGCCGCCATCGGTCGAGCGGACCACCCCGCCGACGTGGACGTTCACGTAGATCGCGTCGCCCGCATCCACGGCGATGGACCGGGTGTCGGGCGGATCCCCCCAGGGCGTGTACCAGGCCTGCCGTCCGTCCACGGTCTCGAAGGACTCGACCGGGACCAGCACGTCGTCCTGGAGACGGAACAGATGCGCCCCCGCCGTCCCGACCAGGAGCCCGGCCGGGCTCGCCGCGAGGCAGGTGGCCCCGGCCCCCGCGACGCTCACGACCTCGGCCCACTCGCCGTGGCCATCCGCGCGCCAGACCGTCCGGCCGTCCACGATGGCCCACCACCGGCGGCCCTCTCGCGCGAGGGCCGTGATCTCGTGGCCGACCAGGTGGCTACGCTCCCGCGCGCCCCACGCACGGAGCCCCTCGCTCGTGCCCACCAGGATCTCTGCGCTCCTGCTCATCGCCTGCCTCCCCGCAGCCTCGATCGTCCTCCCGAGTAGTGTACTTGGCCCGGCACCCGCGTTTCAGCCTTAACTTCGCGCACCCGTTCCGCCGTCCTGCGGACCTCGCCCCA
>CAZDYT010000826.1:0-2118 GCA_964509395.1 uncultured bacterium | reverse complement strand
GAGCTCCTCAACAAGTACGTCGGCGAGACCGAGCGCAAGATCCGCGAGATCTTCCAGAAGGCCAAGGAGAAGGCCGCCGAGGACGTCCCGGTCGTCGTGTTCTTCGACGAAATGGACGCCCTGTTCCGGACCCGCGGCTCCGGGATCTCCTCCGACGTCGAGACCACCATCGTCCCGCAACTCCTCGCCGAGATCGATGGCGTCGAGGGGCTCAAGAACGTGATCGTGATCGGGGCCTCGAACCGGCAGGACCTCATCGACCCGGCGATCCTGCGCCCCGGCCGGCTCGACGTGAAGATCAAGATCGACCGGCCGGACAAGGCGGCGGCGGCGGACATCTTCACCAAGTACCTCACCCCGGACGTTCCGATCCACGAGCAGGAGCTCACGCCCCACGGTGGCGACATCGACGCCACGATCCGACGGCTCATCGATTCGGCGATCGAGCAGATGTACGCGCTGTCCGATGAGAACCGCTTCCTCGAGGTGACCTACGCCAACGGCGACAAGGAAGTCCTCTACTTCAAGGACTTCTCCTCGGGCGCGATGATCGAATCGGTCGTGCGCCGCGCGAAGAAGCTCGCGCTCAAGCGCTACATCGCGACGGCCGAGAAGGGCATCATGCTGGACGATCTGCTCACGGCGGTGCGCGAGGAGTTCAAGGAAAACGAGGATCTTCCCAACACGACGAACCCGGACGACTGGGCGAAGATCGCGGGGAAGAAAGGCGAGCGGATCGTGTACGTGAAGCCGCTGATGGGCGAGGGGAAGGAAAAGGCCCGCCCCGTGGAGCGGATCACGACCGGACAGTACCTCTAGCCGAGGGGTGAGGGTCGCGCCCCGGCGCTGCCCTCACCCTTTTTGTATCAGCTTCGTCCGCGCCCGGGACCCACTGACCGAGAGCGGTGCGGGCCGGCGGGCGCGGACCGGCATGAGGACGGCATGGCCATCCCGAAGGTGATGGGGATCGAGACGGAGTACGGGATCACCGTCCGCAACCAGCCCGACTTCAACCCGATCCTCTCGTCGCTCCTTCTGATCAACTCCTACGAGACGTACCGAACGGCGCGGATCCGCTGGGACTACGAGGCCGAGAGCCCGCTCCGTGACGCGCGCGGCTTCGAGTACGCCGAGGAGAAGGAGTTGCCGTCGAAGGAGGAGGCGCGCCTCATCAACCTGATCCTCTCGAACGGGGCCCGGTACTACGTGGACCACGCGCATCCCGAGTACTCGACGCCCGAGTGCACCAACCCGCGGGACCTCGTCGTCTGGGACAAGGCGGGCGAGCGCATCCTCAACATCTCCCGGATGCGGGCGGAAGCCGTCTCTCCACCGGACCAGCGAATCCTGATTTACAAGAACAACACCGACTCGAAGGGCAACAGCTATGGCACCCACGAGAACTACCTCATGGACCGGCGCTGCCCCTTCGCGCGGATCGTCCAGCACCTGATGCCGTTCCTGGTGACGCGACAGTTCTTCACGGGCTCGGGGAAGGTCGGGGCGGAGAACAACCTCGAGTACACGCCGTACCAGATCTCCCAGCGCGCGGACTTCCTCGAGACCGAGGTCGGCCTCGAGACCATGCACTCCCGCCCGATCATCAACACGCGGGACGAGCCGCACGCGGATCCCGAGAAGTACCGCCGGCTCCACGTCATCGTCGGCGACGCCAACATGTCGGAGCTCACCACCTACCTGAAGGCGGGGACGACCGCGATCGTGCTCTCCCTGATCGAGGACGATTTCATCGACCGGGACTTCGCCCTGGAGAACCCGGTCCAGGCCTTCCGCGCGATTTCGCGCGACCTGTCCTGCCGTGTCCCGATCCGCCTCAAGGACGGCCGCTCCATCACGGCCGTCGCGCTCCAGCGCGAGTTCCTCGAGCTGGCCTACCGGTACTACCGCGACCGGGAGCTGGACACGATCACCAAGGACATCCTGGTCCGATGGGAATACGTCCTGGACCGGCTCGAGGAGGACCCGATGACCCTGAACCGCGAGCTCGACTGGGTGATCAAGCGGGACCTCATCGAGAGCTACATGGCGAAGCACGACCTCGACTGGACGGACTCCCGGGTGGCGATGATCGACCTCCAGTACCACGACATCCGGCCC
>CAZDYT010000825.1:0-2120 GCA_964509395.1 uncultured bacterium | reverse complement strand
CGGGTACCCGCTTGCGGGTGCCCGTTCGCCGCGTCACCCACCCTCCCCCTGCGTGTGTCCGCGAATAATGCGGGCTGAGAACCTCTCCAGGTGGACCGGGCGCCACGCGTTGCCAAATGGCCGGCGGTGAGGTGTTCCGCTTCGAGCGGCGGCTTTGCCGCCGCAACCCCTGCGGGGGGTTCTTCGAAGGGGGGCAGTGCCCCCCTTCGAGAGGTTAGCCTTTGACCGATCCCGCCGTGAGCCCGACCACGTAGTAGTCGAGGAAGAGCACGTACACCACGACGACCGGCAGGGCGCCGGCCACCGCGCCCGCCATGATGCCCCCCCAGTGGAAGACGTCGCCGCGGATCATCTCCGCCGCGACCCCGACCGTCACGGTCTTCGACACGCTCGCCGAGACGAAGGTCAGGGCGTAGAGGAACTCGTTCCACGCCAGCGTGAAGGCGAAGAGCATGGCGCAGATGATCCCGGGGACGGTCACCGGGATGATGATGCGGAACAGCACCCCGACCCGACTGCACCCGTCCACGAGCGCGCACTCCTCGATCTCCCGCGGCACGACCTTGAAGTAGCCCAGGAGGAGCCAGGTGCAGAACGGGATCAGGAAGGTCGGGTATGTGAGGACCAGCGACCAGAGGCTGTCGATCAGGCCCAGCCAGTGGACGATCTGGGTCAGGGGGAGAAACAAGAGCGTCGGCGGGACGAGATAGGTGATGAAGACCGCGACACCGAAGGGTTGCCGGCCGGGGAAGCGGAGGCGGGCCAGGCTGTACGCGGCCAGGATGCTGATGGCCACCGACACCGCCATCGTCACCGCGGCGACGATGAGGCTGTTGGCCAGCCAGCGCACGAAGTAGGTCTTGAAGAAGAGGTAGTGGAAATGGCGGAGTGAGATCCCGTCCCGGATCCAGAAGGGGATCGCCTGGAGATTGTAGAGCTCCCTGTCGCTCTTCAAGGAGGTGAGGAACATGAAGTAGATCGGGAAGAGGATGAAGAAGAGGAACGGGGCCAGGCCGACGTGATCGGCGATGAATCGGCGGAAGGCGCCCCCCCGCCGGACGCTAGCCATAGCGCGTCTCCTCGCGATGCAGGAAGTGGAACTGGAGCGCGACGACCACCACCAGCACGGGGAACATGAACAGCGAGACGGCGGCGCCCTTCCCGAGCTGCATGCTCTCGAAGGCCAAGGCGTACGACAGCGTGGCGAAGAGATGGGTGCTCTCCTGAGGGCCGCCGCGAGTCAGCACGTACACGATGTTGAAGTCCGCGAATGTGAAGATGGTCGAGAAGAGGATCACGACGGCCAGGATCGGCTTGAGCAGCGGGTAGGTGACGTGCCAGAACCGTCCCCAACGTCCCGCGCCGTCCACCTCGGCCGCTTCGTAGAGGTCGGTCGGAATGGCGGTGAGGCCGGCGAGCACCGTCACCGCGAAGAAGGGGAGGCCCCGCCAGATGTTCACCACGATGACGGCCGCCATGGCGAGGACCGGCGACCCGAGCCAGTTCACCTCGAGCGGCGCGACCCCGATCGGCCTCAGGACGGCCCGGTTGAGCGTCCAGGTGATGACGCTGTAGAGCGAATCGTACATCCACAGCCAGCCCAGCGTGCTGAGCGCCGTTGGGATCACGAAGGGGAGGAGCACGAGGCCGCGGATCAGCCGCTTGAGCCGGAGCTTCCGGTAGAGGATCAGGGCCAGCGACACGCCCAGGACGGTCTTGACGGCCACGGCCACCGAGGTGAACACGAAGGAGTTCTGGAGGGTGTGGCGGAACGTGTCGTCGGCCAGCAGCGCGCCGAAATTGGCCAGCCCGATGAAAGCGCCCACACCCCGGCCGACCACGGTGTTGCTCACGCTGTAGTAGAGCGCCATGGCGAACGGGTAGGCGACCAGGAGGGCGATCCAAAGGAGGGCCGGCAGGATGAGCCCGATGCCGGTCAGGGCCTCGCCCTGCCGCTGTCCTAAGGTCATAGATGGTTCGCGCCGGACGAGAGGGGCGCCGGCCGGCCCCGACCGGGAAGGCCCGAGGCCGTCCGGCGCGTCTGGGAGCTAGGGTCCTTGAACCACCAAACTTGTGGTCAATGAGTCAAGTTTCATCGCCCAACCGCCTCGGGCCGTGGC
>CAZDYT010000824.1:0-2120 GCA_964509395.1 uncultured bacterium | reverse complement strand
TCCAGACCTCCTGACCTACCCCCCTTTGGAACTGTCCGGTCCTGGCACCTGAGGGGCGGGCCCGACCGAAAAACGGAGGCGAAGGCGAGTAGCTGGGAAGGCGACGTTGGCGGCGTTGAGGCTCTCGCACAGAGCCGCAACGGCGGCGGTGCGATGGGGTGAGCTGAGCGGGGTCAGTCGGACGCGCAGCTCGTTGCCATCGACCTCGATGTCGGCACTGGAGGCGAGAGCGTTCTGGACGAGCGTGCGCCCTTCGTCGTCGACGCGCTTGTAGTGGGGAGCGACGAGTCGGACGAGTTCGCTCTCGGCCTGATAGGCGACCATCTTGATCAGGCTGCCGAGATGCTGGCGCTCGGGAGCGAGCTTGACGACCTCTCCGGATACGACCTTCTGGACTGGGACGTGCGTGGGGATCTTGCTGCGTCGTGCCTCGAGGGTCGCCACTTTCGCGAGCGCCTGACGGATGGCGCGGCCGATCTTGCCGTGGGCGATCTTGAAGCCGCGGGCGGTAGGCCGTTTGTGCTCGGGGTTGTGTAGCGCAGCGAGGCCGTACTCGGCTTCGAGTTCGGCGAGCTCGGCGCGGGCCAGGCGGATCTGGTTGTCGATGTCGCGCCTGGCGGGATTGGGCACTTCGCGCAGGGGGTTGGCGGGTTCGACGTCGTACTCCAGGAGCGCGTCGAGAGCGTACTCCTCGCGCAGGTACTTGAAGAAGTTCTCCTGCTTCCAGCGGTCGAACATGCGCGTGGCGACCTCGACGGGGCCGAGGTCACGGCGCGAGGTGATGATGGGGGTCTGGTGGTCTCCGTCGTCGGCCAGGCGGGTGACTTGGCGCAGGGCCAGTCGCTTACGCCCCGGCAGTCGAAGACGCACGTCTTGGTCGGCGAGCAGATAGCGCTCGCGACGTTCGGCCGGGCCGATCTCGTAGGTCTGGAAGCGCTCCCTGGCGACTCGAGGGAAGGGCCCCTTGCGATAGGTGAGGATGTCGAAGCCGGAGGCGATGATCTTCTCGAACAGTTGAGGGCTCCAGCCCCCGCGGTCGAAGACGACCGTGATGCGGCGTTCGCCGACGAGTGGGCGCGCCTCGGCCAGGATCTTGGGCAGCATCTCGACCAGGCCGGCGTTGGCCTCGGCGGTGACCAGGAAGAGCGGTTCGCCGGCGTCGTCGGCGACCCAGTAGTCGGTGGTGGCGGGCATGGAGATGCGCATGCGTGCCACGTGGGCCTTGGGGATCGGGTGTTTGCCGTGGTAGGCGCGGACGTGCCCATCGACATAGAGGAAGCCCAGGGCCGCTCCGCGTGAGGCGAGCCGGTGCTGGGCCAGGGCGCGTCCGAACTCGGTGGCGCGACCGAGGGCGGCCAGACGCCGGAGCTTGCGGCGCAAGGTCTTGACCTCGGGGGCACGATCGAGGCCGAGCGCGCGGCCCAGATCGTCGGGAGGATGTTCCTTGAGCCCTTCGGGGCGCTTGATCCGCAGCAGGGCCATCAGGACCAAGGTCACGATCGTGGTGCGCAAGCCGTAGAAGGCGGGCGCGAGGCTGCCGTAGACCTCCCGCGCCACCTCGATCACGCCGCTCTCGACCAGGGCAGGTAGGGCGAGCAACACCCCAGCCCCCGGCACACGCGTGCCCGGTCGGAACAGGGGTGCCGCGTCGTCGAGCAGCCCAAGATGCGCGAACAGGCGATCGATCTGCCGATTGGCAGGGTCGGTGTCGAAGGAGAACGGCAAGGGCTCCTCCTCATGCCCCGCCGACTCGCTTGTCGCCGCGGAGAACGCTGGCGCTGCCTCAGGCAGGGCGACCGAAGCGGACAGGTTTGGGTCCGCACCCGCGCCCGCCTCTTCCGCGTCGTTACCCGCGCCGGACCCGTCCTGGCGCGAAGCCACCGTCAGCCCAGCGGACAGGTTTGGGTCCGCACCTGCGCCCGCCTCCTCCGCGTCGTTGCCCGCGTCGGACCCGTCCTGGCGCGAAGCCACCGTCAGCCCAGCGGACAGGGGGTCCGCACCCGAACCCCCTCCCGGCAAGGCCGCCTGCTGCCCATCTCCGGCTTCCGGCTCCTCCAACAAGGAGGTCTGCTCGAGTTCCCGCTCGCGCCAGCCCACCTGCCGACGGCGTTTGCGGATCG
>CAZDYT010000823.1:0-2124 GCA_964509395.1 uncultured bacterium | reverse complement strand
GGATGGAGGGGGGGACCGGCGCCTCGCCGGAGCTCCTCCAGGACCACACCGGGATTCCCACGCTCGCCGCGGTCTCCGAGGCGCGGCGCGCCCTCCAGGACATGAGGCTCTACGGCGAGGTCCAGCTCATCATCGCCGGCGGGATCCGGAGCGGAACCGACGCGGCGAAGGCGCTCGCGCTGGGAGCCGATGCGGTCTACATCGGCACGGCGGCCTTGATCGCGCTCAACTGCAACAAGCCCCTCTACGTGGAGGACTACCGGAAGCTCGGCGCCGAGCCCTACGCCTGCCACCACTGCCACACCGGCCTCTGCCCCGTCGGGATCACGACCCAGGACCCGGCGCTCATGAGCCGTCTCCCGATTCCGGAGGCAGCGGAGCGGGTGACGAACTTCCTCCACGCGATGACGCTCGAGATCCAGATGCTGGCGCGGGCCTGCGGGAAGGCCGATGTCCATGATCTGGAGCCCGAGGATCTCCGGGCCCTGACGGTGGAGGCCGCGGCCATCACCGGGATCCCGCTGGTGGGGACCAACTGGGTCCCCGGGCGAGAGACGTGACGCCCGGCAACCGGCTCGACTGACGGATCGTTTTGGACTCGGGGGACCGCCATGACCCAGGACCAGGTCAGGGAGCGACTCAAGAAGGACAAGGTGGACTACATGCTCGCCCAGTATGTGGACCTCCACGGGACGCCGCGCTGCAAAGGGGTGCCCGCGCGGGCCTTCGACGACTTTGTGGCGGGGAGTGCCGGGTTCGCGGGAGCCGCGGTCTGGGGGATGGGACAGGGGCCCCACTCCCACGACATGATTGCGGCCCCCGATCTGGCCAGTTACACGCTGGTGCCGTGGGAGGAGGGGGTCGCCCGCTTCGCCTGTGACATCCAGGTCGACGGCAAGGAGTGGCCCTACTGCGCCCGCACCGCCCTCCGGCGAGCCGCGGCCGACCTCCGGCGCGAGGGGTACACGATGATGGTCGGGGTCGAGGCCGAGCACTTCCTCGTGCAGCGCCGGGAGGACGGCTCCGTTTCCCTGTTCGACCCCGAGCGCATCGACACCATGGCCAAGCCCTGCTACGACTTCAAGAGCCTGGCGGCGAACATGGGCTACCTGCGGACCCTGGTCCGCTACCTGGAGCAGCTCGGGTGGGACCCGTATGCCTCGGACCACGAGGACGCCAACGCCCAGTTCGAGATCAACTGGCGCTACGCCGATGCCCTCACGACGGCCGACCGCTACACCTTCTTCAAGATGATGACGAGCCAGGTGGCGCGGCGCTTCGGGGCCATCGCCACCCACATGCCCAAACCGTTCGCCCACCTCACCGGGAGCGGGAGCCACTTCCATTGCTCCCTCTGGGACGTCGAGAGCAAGCGGAACCTCTTCCTGGACGAGACCGACCGGCGGGGGCTCGGGATGTCCCAGCTCGCCTACCACTTCCTGGGTGGACTCATCGCCCACGCCCGCGCCCTCACCTGCGTGGTGGCCCCCACCGTCAATGACTACAAGCGCCTGTCCGTGGGGGCGTTTCTCACCGGAGTCTCCTCGGGCTTCACCTGGACCCCGGCCTGCATCAGCTATGGCGACAACAACCGAACCCAGATGTTCCGGACGCCCGACGCGGGGCGCTTCGAGTGCCGGATCGTGTCGGGCGCCGTGAACCCGTACCTGGGGATGGCCGCCTTCATCCGGGCGGGCCTGGACGGCGTCCGGCGAAAGCTCGATCCGGGCGAGCCGAACCTGGGCAACCTTTACGAGCTCTCGCTCGAGGAGGTCAAGGCTCGGAAGCTCCAGTTCATCCCGCAGAGCCTGCCCGAGGCCCTCCAGGCCCTGGAGGAAGACGACGTGGTGCAATCGGCCCTCGGGGCCGAGCTGACCCAGGAGTTCCTCAAGGTCAAGCGCCAGGAGTGGGTGCGCTATCACAGCACGGTGAGCCGGTGGGAGCTCGACACCTACCTCACGCTCTTCTAGCGCCGTGGCCGTTCCAACTAATCGAACCTGACAAGGCGCCGCGGGTGGCGCCGAGCGCCGCCCCCGGACGCCCGGGCGGAGTGGGCCCCCGGGAGCCTCCTTCCGCAGTTCGCCGAACTGCGAAAGGGGCTGAACGGGTGACGGAGCCCGGCGG
>CAZDYT010000822.1:0-2137 GCA_964509395.1 uncultured bacterium | reverse complement strand
GAAGAGGTTGCTGCCGGTCCCCTCGGCGAGGTTCCCGTGGATGTCCAGCAGGATCGGCCAGGCGTCAGGATCCTGGACGCGCACCTCGAGCTCCGCCATGATGAGCGGCATGACGAGATGCGACTTGGCCCGCGGGCTGAACGTGGCCGGCGGCATCCGCGTGACCGCCGACACGATGAGGTGGAGGCCGTCCCGGAAGAGCCGGGCCCGGGCCCGGAGCGGCAGCGGGAGGCACTCGACGATGACGGTCGGGCCGGTGTACTCCCAGCCTTCGTCGCCGACCGCATCGACGCCGCGAGAGATCCGCTGGCCGACCCAGAAGTCCCCGTGCGGGTCACGCAGGTGGCGGTTCCGCTCGAGCACCTCGTGCCAGATCGCGATCGACGCCTCCGGGCTCAGGCCCGGGCGGATCTGGGCATAGCGCAGTGACCGGTAGAGCCGGTCGACGTGCTCCTTCACCTTGAACGGGCGCCCCTCGAACGTCCGCGTCACGTCGAACACGCCGTCGCCGAACTTGAAGCTCCGGTCCCGGAACGGGACCAGAACCTCGCACTCGGGCACGTACCGGCCGTTGAAGTAGGCGACGCGCTCGGGCGGCTTCATCGTGGTACGCCGACCCCCTCCCGCTTCATCGCGTCGAGCCCCGCGTGGAGCGTCTCCGCGAACTGGTCCACCTCGGCCTCGGTCATGACGGTCGAGAGGGCGCCCAGGCCCACCTTGGACAGGAGAATTCCGTGGTTCAGCAGGTAGCGCCACAACCAGTCCAGCGCCTGCCGCTCGCGGGGCGAGAGATACGCGCTGCGATAGTCCGTGAGCGCGCGGTCGGTCACGTGGATCCGGAAGAGCGAGCCCCGCCCGGTCACCTGCCCCGGCACCCCCGCGGCCTGGATCGCGTCGCGACACCGGTCCCGCAGCCGGTCGCCGAGCCTGTTCAGCCGCTCCACGGCCTCGGGGGTCAGGAGCTCCAGCGAGGCGAGCCCCGCGACCATCGTCACCGGATTGGCATTGAAGGTCCCGCCCTGGAAAATAGGCGGCCGCCGCCCGTCACTCAGGTCGAAGACCTCCATCACCTCCCGGCGCCCCGCGACCACGCCCACCGGGAAGCCGCCCCCCACGATCTTCCCGAGCGCGGTGAGATCCGGTTCGCACGCGAACGCGACCTGCGCCCCGCGGTAGTGGAGCCGGAAGCAGATCACCTCGTCGAAGATCAGGAGGGCGCCCGTCCGCCGCGTGACGTCGCGCACCGTGGCGAGGAACTCCGGGGTGGCCGGGATCAGCCCGAACCGGGCCGGCATGGGATCGAGCACCACGGCCGCCAGCTCGTCCCAGTGCCGCTCGAGGATGGCCCGCGTGCGGCCCGCGTCGTTGAACGGGATGACGACGACGTCGTCCAGCACACCCCGGGGCGTCCCGCGGGCGTAGGCGACGGCGCGCGGGCTGTCGGGGGCCCCCCACGTCTCCGGCGTCGGATCGAGGCTGGCCTCGACGTAGTCGTACGAGCCGTGGTAGGCTCCCTCGGCCTTGGCGATCCTCGGGCGCCCGGTGTAGGCGCGCGCGGCCTTGATGGCGGTCATCACGGCTTCCGTGCCGGAGTTGACGAAGCGGACCAACTCGAAGGACGGCACCCGGGAGCAGAGGTGCTCGGCCAGCTCGATCTCCGCCTCGGTCGACAGCCCGAAGCACGTCCCCCGCTGGAGCTGGCGCTGCACCCGGTCCAGGATCGCCGGGTGGGCATGCCCGTGGATAAGGACAGTCATGTTGTTCTGGAAGTCCAGGCGCTCGACGCCGTCCGCGTCGACGACCCGGCAGCCGGACCCGCGCGCCGCGTATACCTGGTACGGCGCCGTATAGACAGAGTAGCGGGTGTTGCCGCCCGCCAGGACTTTGCGGGCGCGTTCGTACAGCATGGCCGAGCGAGAGGTCGGATCGGGAAACACTGGGATCCCTCCTCGCGTCTGACGCCGCGTTCCGATGGGACCGGGGCGCGCCCCGCCTGCCGGACCAGCGAGGCGGACACCTTTATCGCGGGGTTCAGGATTTCTTCCTGGTCGAAGTTGCGCGCGGCCTCCACGATGAGCCGGCCATCGGCGTCCAGTCGCACGAGGAAGCCGCGCTCAGCGCGCGTGGCCTGGATGGC
>CAZDYT010000821.1:0-2137 GCA_964509395.1 uncultured bacterium | reverse complement strand
GCCGGCGACGCCCCGTTCCTGTCGCTCATGCTCGCCGCCGAGCTGGCCGGCCTGGGCTCGCGCAGCCTGGCCGGGCCCGTCCTGAACCGCGAGCACGGCTTCATGTGCTGGAGCGCAGTCATCACCACCGCGCCGTTGAAGGTGGACGGGCCGGAAGCCGAGCCGGCGTGCCCGGCGCCGCCGTGCCGCGAGATGTGGGAGCGCGAGGGCACGACGCCGTGCCTCGCCGTCTGTCCGCTGTCGAGCGGGGGCTGCCTCGAGGGGCGACTGGAGGGGGGCCGGGCGGTGCGGACCGGCTACGACGCCGCGCGCTGCGTGACGCGCGTTCATACCCACTGGATCCCGGGCTTCCAGAAGGTGCTGGAGGCCGCGCTGGCCGAGCCGGACCGCGACCGGCGCAAGATGCTCCTGTACGGCGACTACTTCACGCGGACGCTGTGGGCCCTGACCTATCTCCTCGACCAATGTCGCCCAGTGCTTCGAGTGCATGCGGGTCTGCCCGGCGGCGCATGGGCTCCGGGAGATGAAGTGACGGGCACACGAGGGTGACCGGAGGAAACGGCTGATGGGGATCTTCAGCCTCGACCCGGAGGTGTACGCGCGCCACCGCGAGGAGGTGCTGCGGCTGTCAAACTCCTTCCAGCGCATCGGCCGCCGCGGCCTCTCCGACCGCGAGATCGCCGAGCGGCTCGGCCTGGACGAGCGCACCGTGACCGAGATCCGCTGCGTGGCCGAGCGCGACTGCTACGACCTCGACGAGTGGGCGCGGGCCATCGAGTTCAAGCGCAGGGCGTGCCGGGACTGGCAGGCGGCCGCCCTCAAGCGCCCGGAGCTGCGCGAGGGATGACGCCACGAGGACAAGGGCAGCATCACTCCCCCACGCACCGGCCGCCCGGGGGGAGGGTCCTCCTCGCACCCCGGACGGCCGGTTGGGGCCATGGGCGTCACGCGCAGGACCGGAAACCGACGATCCCGTCTCCCTACGGCAGCGTGGAGTCGTAGAGCTGGCCGTCGTCGACGGCGCCCCCGCCGGGCTTCATGTTCTTGGGCACGGCCACGGCCACCGAGCCGGTGCACGAGGCGCCTTGGCCGTCGGTCGCCGTGAAGCTCAGCCGATACACGCGGCCATTGCCGACATCGGCCCGCTCCGCGCGGATCAGCGCCGTGCTGGCCTGCAGCACCGCGTCCGGGCTGGTGTCGCCGGGGTCCGTGCCGAGGACCCGCTCGTCCTGGGTGACCCCGGTGATGGCGATCGACACCGTGTCGTTGTCGGGATCCGTGACGCCGGCGATGGCGACGGGGATCATCTTGTGGTTCGGCGGCCAGAGCTGCCCGGGCGAGGCCTGGGCCAGCGCGCACTGCGGCGGGTCATTGGGCCGCAGCACGGTGATCACCACCTCGGCGGGCTCGCTGTAGAGGACGGTGTCGTTCACCGTGAGCCGGAACGTGAGGGGAGAGGGCGCGACCACCGGTGGCGCGGTGAAGCTCGGGGTGGCGGTGGAGGCGCCGGACAGGGTGACGCCCGGCCCGCCACCAACCTGGGCCCACTGGAACTGCAGGAAGTCTCCGTCGGGATCCTGGCTGCCGGTCCCGTTGAGCGCGACCACCGTCCCCGCGAAGACCGTCTGATCCGCTCCGGCATGGGCCGTCGGGGCGTGGTTGACCTGCTCGACGTTCACCGTCACGGTGTCGGTGTGGCTCAGGGCCCCGTCCGACACGGTCAGGTCGAAGGTCAGCGCCACGCCCCCGCTGACACCGCCGGCGAGGAGGGGCGCGGTGAAGCTCGCGGTGGCCGTGTCCGCGCCGGTGAGCGCGCCGGCGGGGAGGGCGGGGCCGCCCGTCTGGATCCACGAGTGCGAGACGAGGGGATCGCCGTCGGGATCGAAGCTAGTGGTTCCCGACAGGGTGACGGCACTGCCCTCGTTCACCGGCGACGGGCCGGTGGCCTGGGCGACCGGTGGGTGGTTCACGTTGACCACGGTGACGTCCACGGTGTCGGTGCTGGAGCCCGCGGCGCTGGTCACGGTGAGCTGGAAGGTCAGGGTCTGGCTGCCGAAGCCACCTGGCAGCAGGGGCGCGGTGAAGAGACCGGCGTCGTTGGTGATCGTGCTCCGCTGCGCCTGCGTCTCGATCTCCA
>CAZDYT010000820.1:0-2138 GCA_964509395.1 uncultured bacterium | reverse complement strand
GGCGGTGTATCCCCGCCGCTGCGGGCGCCGTGGGCGCCCGTTCGCCGCGTCACCCGCGCGGCCTCCCCTCGTCTCGCGCAGAGCTTCATGAGTAGGTCGCGCGCGGGCTTTGCCCGCGCAACTTTCATCTGGTCGCGACGGCTCCGGCCTGCGGCCTTCGCGACGTTGCTCCCTTCTTGAGGGGGGAGGTTCGGAAGGGGGGCGGAGCCCCCCTCCGAGGTTCTACGTGCGGAGGCGAGGGTCCGCGACGCCATAGGCGAGGTCCACGAGGAGGTTGCCGAGGACGTAGACCACCGCGAAGAGGAGGACGGCGCCCATCACGACCGGGAGGTCGCGCTGCCCCACCGCCGTGACGAGCATCCGGCCGAGCCCCGGCCAGGCGAAGACCGTCTCGGTGAGCGGGGCGCCCACGAGGAGGTCCGCGAGCCCGATCCCGGTCACGGTGAGGACCGGCAGGATGGCGTTGCGCAGGGCGTGCTTGACGAGGACGGCGGCCTCCGGGAGCCCCTTGGCGCGCGCGGTGCGGACGAAGTCCTGGCGGACGACCTCCAGGAGGCTCGCGCGCGCCATGCGGGCGATCACCCCCGTGTGGAGCGCCCCCAGGGCACACGCCGGGAGGACGAGATGGCGCCAGCTCCCCTCGCCGTAGCCGGAGACGGGGAACCAGCCGAGCCAGACGGCGAACACGAGGATCTCCATCAGGCCGAGCCAGAAGACAGGGGTCGAGATGCCGAGGACCGCGCCGGTCATCAGCACGAGATCGATCGCGCCGCCGTGCCAGACGGCGGCGACGGTGCCGGCCGTGAGGCCGAGCGCCACGGCGATGACGGTGGCGGCGAGGGCAAGCCGCAGCGTGGCCGGAAAGCGCTCCCCGACGATCTCGGTCACGCGGCGCTGCTGGTGGTAGGAGCGGCCGAGGTCGCCCCGGAGGAGCCGGCCCATCCACATCCCGTACTGCACCCAGAGCGGCTCGTCCAGCCCGTACTCCTGCCGGATCTGGGCGATGACCGCCGGCTCCCCGCGCTGGCCCATCGCCGCGCGCACGGGATCGCCGAGGGAGACCGCGGTCAGGACGAAGACGAGGAGGGAGATCCCGAACAGGACGGGGACGAGGGCGAGGAGCCGCCTCCCGACGAGCGCCAGCATCGGCGCTCAGCGTAGCACACGAGTCCCGCGGATGAGCGCACGCGACTCACGCCCTCGGGTCGCTGAGACAGTGAAGGGCCCGCACAGGCCGCGATGCGGCCCGTGCGGACCCCGGACCCGCGCGCCGTGTCGGCCGCGGGCCCCTCAGCCCTACGGTCGCCGCAGTTCGACGCTGAACCTCACCATCGGCACGCGGAGAGAGAAATCGCCGATCGTCAGACACTGGATGGCCGGAATCCCCAGCGAACCGAGAGGGTTGAGGTAGACGTGGCCTAGCAGCGTCTCCATGACAGGCGGCCCCAGCAGCAACTCCAGAGTCATATCGATGTTAAGCGTCGTGGCGATGTCACACGTCCCCGCCGGAAGCCCGGCGAGCGTCGCGGGAATCGGCACCTGGAAGAGCCCGTTGAACGTCCCGTGCGCCCGCAGATCCCGGCTGTTCCACGTTCCCTGAGCGGTGCCCACCGGCGCGCACGGATTGTCCGGATCGAGTGTCGGGGCGGCACACAGGTCGATCGTGCCCCGGAATGAGGTCGTGGCAACCACTAGCACGTTGTCCACGATCGGAGGAGGGGTCGTGGGGTTATCGATCAGGGTCTTGATCTCGCCGGTAATGGGCCCCGTGAAGCCCTTCTGAAGATTCACGCGGGAGCTCGCCCGGATGCCAATTACGCAGTCCGCTACCCCGGTGGGCGTGCAAAGCCCGAGGGTCGCCATTCCCGTCAGGGAGGCGTTGGCCAGCCGGGCCCGGAACGCCCCCAGGTCATGGCCCGGTCTGAGGCGCAGGAATTCCTGTACCTCCGACACGGTCAACGTGGCGAACAGTTCATCCGCGGCGGCCGGCGCCGGCGTGAGCCAGACGAAGGCCGCCACCACGGACAGCAGGATGCTACCGAACACGCGAGTTCTGGACCGACCCGACCATTGCATCGTGTCGCCTCCTCACCTCTTGCCCGACCGTTTCAAGATGGCGAGGGGTCCGCGCAGGCGGA
>CAZDYT010000819.1:0-2142 GCA_964509395.1 uncultured bacterium | reverse complement strand
CAATTTTGGCGGCCGAGACGGGGGCCCGCGATCCGTTGACATACGGAAGTTCATCGATAACATGATCGACATACGATCCCGCGATCGACGGAGGCGCCATGGAGACGCTGACGATTTCCCGAAGTTCCAGGTGGTCATCCCCAAGGCCATCCGCGAGCGGCTCGGCCTCTCACCGGGACAGAAGGTACAGGCGGTCCTGTACGGGGACCGCATCGAGCTCATCCCGCTCCAGCCGGCCAAGCGCCTGCGCGGGTTCCTCAAGGGGATCGACACGACGGTTCCTCGTGAGCCCGATCGCGCATGAACGTCGTGGACTCGGGCGCGTGGCTCGAGTACTTCGCCAATGGCCCGAACGCCTCCTTCTTCGCCGGGCCCATCGGAGAGACGGACGAACTGGTTGTCCCCTCGTTGTGCTCGTGGCCAAGATCGCGTCGGACCTCCACGCGGTCGCGGGGCTCAAGGGTCGCCGCGTGGCCCCGCGCCTTCGCGAGCTCGAGATCGAGCTGCTCCGAGCCGACGAGGAAGGGCGAGTCGGGCGCGCCGCTCTTGTGGCAGGCGGGACGATTCTCGCTGTCTTCCTGAAGGAGCTCTTCTTTCCAAGATTCTTTGAAGGGTGGCCAATCTCTCTGGACCACGGGGCTCAGGGGCGCACGCCCCGGGCCCGCCTGACGAGCTGAGACTGTGCCGAGGCTCCGCGTCCTGCTCGCGGCGTTTGACGGCCTGCAGCCGTCCCAGATCACACCGGAGGCGACCCCCACCATTCACGCCGTGGCCACGCGTGGGGTCATCTTTGCCCGGCATCGTGCCGTGTTTCCCACGATGACGCGAGTCAACGCCGCCAGTATGGTCACGGGGCGTTATCCCGGGGGTCACGGCCTTCTCGGCAACACCCTGGTCATTCCGGAGGTCGATCCGTTCCGCCCGACTGCCGCGCTCGAGCCGGCGCTCCGCCGTCTCGCCATGGTCACGGACGGCCGTGTCTTGCTGGCGCCGACGCTCGGCGAGTTGCTGGCGCCGGCCGGCCGCACGTTCGGCGCGGTCGTTGGCGGCACCAGCGGGAACGCCTACGTCCAGCACCCGCAGGCGGCCCGGGCGGGCGGGGCCGTGCTCCACGCGGAGTTCGCGCTCCCCGACCGCCTGTACCCGGCGATGCTCAGCCGGGTCGGACCGTGGCCCGCGAAGCAGGCGCCAGATCTCGGTCGGATCACCCACGTCGGCGACACGCTGCTCCATTATCTCGTGCCGACGGTGGATCCCGATGTGGCCATGGTCTGGTTTCCGGAGCCGGATACGTCACAACACGCGAGCGAGGTCGGATCAGTCACGGCTCGCGCGGCTCTCACCGCCGCCGACGCGCAGCTCCACAGGATCCTCGATGCCCTGGCTCGTCGTGGCGTCGAGCTGGACGTGCTCGTCGTCTCGGACCACGGCTACTCGACGATGGCTCGGCGTGTGGACGTCGAACGTGAGGTGCGGGCGGCGGGCTTTCCGGTGGGCGAGCGTCGGGGCGGCGTGGCGGTCGCCCCCAACGGCGGCGCCGTGCTGTTCTATGTCCACGAGTCGGCCCCCGACGTGGTCGAGCGCCTCGGCGACTGGCTCGGTGATCAGCCGTGGAGCGGCGCGCTCGTCGGCGGACGAGCGGAGGCCGGCGAGTCGGGACTCCTGCCCGGGGACCTCGCCGGCGTGGCCGGACGGCGCGCCGCGGATATCGTCATGTCGTTTCGCTGGGACTCCGCCCCTGGCGCCAACGGGTTCCCGGGGCGCTGTGACGCTGCCGCCGGGCAACCCGGGCAGGGCACGCACGGCTCGGGGAGTCCTCAGGAACTCCGGTGTACCCTCGTGGCGGCCGGTCCCAGCTTTCGAGAAGGGGTCACCTCATCCCTCCCTTCAGGCAACGTCGACATCACGCCGACGGTGCTGCGGCTACTCGGGGTCAGCGCGGACGTGCCCTTCGACGGTCGTCCCCTCGTCGAGGCGTTCCGTTCCGGAGATCCACCAGAGGCGTTGGCACGCAACCGGGGAGCGCAGGTGATCGAGCGGCGGACGAAGGACAAGACCCAGCGCCTCCTGTTCGAGGAGGTTGGCCACACGCGCTACCTTGCCGAGTTGCGTCGCGACACCGCTCGCTGAGCCTGGGCAAGC